>CAJPSE010000105.1 GCA_905373185.1 uncultured Fretibacterium sp. | reverse complement strand
GGATCTCCGCCATCATGGCGGAGATCCTGAGGATCGCCCGCCGCGGGGGGAAGCGGCAAGTCCTGCTCCAGGCGACGCCCTCGGGCGTCCCCTTCTACCTCGCCGCCGGGTTCGGAGCGCTGGGGGAGATCCCCCTGTTCTCCGCCAGCGACGACGTGTTCTGACCTCCGTCAGCGGGACGATATGATGTCGATCAGGGTGCCGTCCACGTCCTTCATACCCTCGGCGTTGAGCCGGGCGGCGTTGACGACCGTGGCGGCGAAGTCCGAGATGTCCACCACCCCCTGCGAGACCTCCATGCCCCCGTGGGAGAGAGCGATCTTCGCGGCATAGAAGGCCTCCGCGGCGCCGGTACCGACCTTGAGGGCACAGGACTCCTTGGCCCCGTCGCAGACCATGCCCACGATATTGCCCAGGACCAGTTCCATCGCCTTCCTGGCCTGATGTCCATCCCCGCCCAGCAGCTTGACGATGCCCGCGGCGGCACCGGCCCCCGCGGCGACGGCACAGCCGCAGACCGGGCTGAGGCGTCCCATCCGGCTCTTGATGTAGCTGGTGGCCAGGTGGCTGTAGGCGATGGCGCGCGCGATCTCCTCCCGGGACTTTCCGTAGTGCTGCCCGACGACGTAGACGGGAAGGATGGCCGTGATCCCGTGGTTGCCGGACCCGGCGCTGCTCATGACGGGCATCGAGACCCCGGCCATGCGCGCGTCCGAGGCGGCCGCGGAGACGGCCTTGATCTTCGCCGCGAGGTCCTGGGCGTAGCACGGCCCCGCGGCATCCCGCACGGCGCGGCCCAGCCCCAGCCCGACCACGTTCTCGAACCCGTGCCGCGATATGCGCTCGTTCATCTCGATCCCCTCCCAGATGTAGTCCACATCGGAGGGGGAAAGCGTATCGGCGAGGGCGGTCAGCGATTCGAAGTCGGCCTGCGCGACGACGGGTCCGACGGGAGCGGCCGCGGATGCCGACGCGCCGGGCCCCTCGGCCTGCGGAAGAGGGCGTCCGTTCCTGCGGACCTCCGTGATGTTGGCGTGGGAGTCCCGGATAATCGCCGTCCCCGTCTCCTCCCCGTGCGAGGCCGTGGCCTCCACGTAGACGCCGGGGCGCCCGTTGGGCTTCAGGACGAGGCGCCCCTCCTCGATGAAGCTGCGGGCCCGCGCCAGGTCCTCCGGGGTCGCGTCCTTCAGGACCTCCAGGCCGTAGCAGCTCCTGCCGCAGAAGACCGCGAGGGCCGCGGCGATTTCGTTTCCCCTCAATCCATCGGTGCCCGGGATTCCGACGGCAATGCCGTTCTTGTAGATGCTGTTGCTGACGACGACATCCAGCCTGTCCGCCCGCCCGCCCAGCTGCTCGCAGGCTTTGGAGACGGCAAGCGCCACAGCCCCGGGCTCGGTACAGCCAAGCGCGGGCCTGACCTCCTGGTGCAGAAACTCCGTAATCGTGAACATGAACCTTCACAGCCTTTCCAGTATTACATCCACTACATCCGTCCTGCATCTATTTTCTCACAATTTCCCGGATTCGACACCTGGATCGGCTCGATGCACCTCCGAACGGGACACGCTCCGTCGCAAAGCGTTCGGGCCCGGAGCGAAGAAGGTCCAAGACGAAGATGGTCCAAGATGAAGATGGCCCAAGACAGAGAAGCCCGGGACGAAGAGGGTCCCGGGCTCGAACATCGAGGCTGCAAGCGGAAGGAAGCTCTCCGCAGCCGGTACGTCCGCTCGGAGCGAACGCCTATCGGCCGGCCTTCAGCATCAGGGCGTCGAACTTGCCCCCGCGCTCGTCCACATACAGGTTGGCCTCCGCCTCGGCGGCAGGACAATACTGCATGGGGGAGGCGATCTGACCGGAGGCCGCCACCTCGCGGATCTTGGCGTCCTGCTCCTCCTTGGTCTTCAGCCCGTACTTGGCCAGGATCGGGCGCATCTTGTTCAGCAGGACGATCCCCGACTGGAAGTTCGTAAAGTCCTTTTCCCCCGCCTCCTGAATGCAGCGGGAAAACTCCTCGTTCGTCATCTCTCTCCACCTCTGCCTTTCGCTATGATATTCGAGAGCCTCAGCGGATCAGGGGAACAAGAAACGCCTCGGCCACCGTATCGGCGACCTCTTTGCCCCTGAGGAGCTCCAACAGGCGCAGCGCGAAGAACGGCGTCGTCGCGGGCCCCTTCGCCGTCGTGATGTGGCCGTCCGTCTCCACGATCTCCCTGCCGACGACGGCCCCCGCCAGCCAGGACTCCATGCCCGGATAGCAGACGGCACGCTTGCCAGCCAGGATTCCCGCCTTGCCGAACACCGCCGGCGCCGCGCAGATTGCGGCCAGGAACTTATGCTCGGCGTCGTAACTCCTGACCAACTCCAGCAGGCCCTCGTGCTCCGTGTAGGCGATCGTGCCGCCGGGCACCACCAGCATGTCGAACGGCCTGCCCTTGACGTCCTCGAAAAGGGCGTCCGCAATGACGGGGACGGAATGCTTCCCCATCACCCTCTCCCCGCCGGTCAGGGAGACCGTCGTCACGTCCACCTCCCCGCGCCGCAGGATGTCCACGGTCGCCAGGGCCTCCGTCTCCTCGAATCCGTCGATCAGAAACAGCGCAACCTTAGCCATAAAGGCTCACCTCCCGATATGCATTGTCCCCCGAACGGCCAAATCCGGCAAGCATCCTTCCACCGCTCCCGCTCCGCCGAGGCGAATGCAAAGAGGATCCACACAGCCTCAGTCCGTATCGATCTCCTCGCGCTCCATCCCCTTTAGCATCGCGGTGATGCTCGTCCCGAACAGAGGAAACGGATCGACGTACTGTCCTGCCAGACACAGGCCGTAGTGCAGGTGCGGGCCCGTGATGCGCCCCGTCGCGCCGCTTTTCCCCACGATCTGACCCTTTTTCACCCGATCGCCCACCTTCACCCCGATCTCGCTCAGGTGAAAGAACAGGCTGAGCACGCCGTTCCCGGAGTCCACGTAGACGCTCCTGCCGGCGTAGTAATGGTCCCCCGTGAGGACGACGGTCCCGGAGAACGGCGCCGCGACCGGGGTCCCCACCGCGGCCCGAAAATCCGTCCCGGCGTGGGGGCTCCGCGGCGTCCCGTTGTAGACGCGCCGAAACCCATAGCTGCTGGTGACGACGCTGCGGACCGGATACTGCGGCGGGGTCGACCAGAGCCGCTTCACCGTCATCGTCCTCTTGGCCGCCGCGGCGAGCGCCGCCTCCCTCTTGATCCGAGGCTGATCGACCTTGGAGGGGAAGACCATCTTCGGGCTGACCTTGAGGTGCTCCTCGGGGTACTTTCGGGCCAGGAGGCGCACCGTGCCCGTAGCTCTGATCCTCTGCCCGTTCTGGGTGAACTCGAAGACCAGCGGGTACTCACCCGGCTTGACGTCGCGGACATAGGAGCCCAGCAGGCCGTAGGAGATATAGCCCTCCCCACCCCGTTCCACGTCCAGCGAAACCGTCCGGCCCAGCCAGGTCACCGAGGGGTTCCGGTACTCCGCGGCCGAGGAGAGGGAGAGGGCGAAGGCCTGCCCGACGTCCCAGCTCGATGGAAAGGTCACGAACGCGCTGCCCCAGGCCGGGCAGCAGAGCAGGAGCCAGAAAAGGATTCCCATGCCCCAAGAGGAACCCGGGAGCCCCCTATCGAGTTTTCTCATCCCCGCGCACCCGAACGGACTAGCGGCCGTCGGAGGCCAGGGCGCGCATCAGCCCCCGAATCAGAAGCGCCAGGGAACGCGACGACTCCGCCATCACCCGGAGCACTTCCTCCTCCGTAAGGTGCTCGTCCCCCATCCCCGAGGCCCTGTTCGCCACGCAGGAGAGCACGGCGGTCTCCATCCCCATGGCGTTCGCGACGATGACCTCGGGCACCGTGGACATGCCGACGAGGTCCGCCCCAAGGGTACGGGCCATGCGCACCTCGGCCGGGGTCTCGTAGGAGGGGCCCATGAAGGCCGCGTAAACCCCCCGTTTCAGGGTCAGGCCGGCCCCTGCCGCGGCCCGGTCCAGAAGCTCCAGAAGCCGCGGGCTGTAGGCGTGGGTCATGTCGGGGAAGCGCACGTTCCACCGCGGCTCGGAGGGCCCGACAAGGGGGTTGGCCCCCATCAGGTTGATGTGGTCCCGGACCGCGGCGATATCGCCTGGCGCCAGCTCGGGGTTGACCCCACCCGAGGCGTTCGTGGCCACGTACTGCCGAACGCCCATCATCCCGAGCACCCGGACGGGAAAGGTGACGTCCTGCATGGAATAACCCTCGTAACAGTGCACACGGCCCTGCAGCAGGATCACCGGGCACCCCTCGAGCGTCCCCATCACCACGCGTCCGGCGTGTCCGGGAGCCGTGGAACGTGGCCATCCGGGGATCTCTGCCGCGGGCAGGATTCGGGCATCCTCCACCTCGTCGGCGACGGACCCCAGGCCGGACCCCAGTACCACGGCCACACGGGGCTCGAGATCCCCGGCCGCGCGGCGTATATGTTCGAGCGCCCTTGCGGCGCGGTCGTAACCGCACAGTTCATCGTCCATCATTCAAACAACACTCCCTCATTCAAACAACACTCCTTCCGGCTCCATCTTCCATCAAAGGCCCTCGATTTTCACTTTTACTTCCCGTTGTTGTTCGGGCACAAACTCCAGCTTCAGGGTCATTCCCAAACCAGAGGCCAACTTCTTGAGCATGTTCAAGGATGGGTTTCGGCTGCCGTTCTCAAGCCTGCTGATATCGGCCTGGTCGATGCCGGTACGCGCGGCAAGATCCGCCTGAGTCATGCTGCGTTCCCTTCGAGCTTCAATAAGAACCCGGATGACGTTCATCTCGGGCTGAATCGCCCCATACTCCCGGCGAAAGCTCTCATTTTTCATGCGCTCGTTCAGCGAATCCCCGAGGGTCCTCAATTTTTTCCCTCCTCTGTTTCCATCCGTGCCAGATAAATCGTGCGGCGCTGCTTCGCCAACTCGATCTCCGCCGTCGGCGTTTTTTGCGTCTTCTTCACAAAACCGTTCGTCAGAACCACTCTTCTATCAATAAAGAAAAAATACAGTACCCGTACGATATTGGAGCCCTGTCTCGCCCGCAGTTCAAAGATCCCATCGTCGAGATGTCCGCTGTAGGGCATTCGCAGAGCATTTCCGTATTCCTCCAGCAGTCCCAGCAAGCCGTAAACCTTTGCAGCCATCTTGTCATCGAGCGTGTTCAGGAAATCTTCGGCAGGATACGTACCATCCTCCGCCTCAAAAAATTCAATCAGAAAGCTCCCATCGCCCATCAAACAAACCCCTCCTGCAAAGGATATGGTGTTTTCACCATATTGTCAACGTTCGTTCGCCCCTGCTGGCCGGCAGCGACAGACGCCACCTCACGCCGCCTGTCGGAAAGCACTTCATTTTCATCGAGAACTCTGCTTTATTGGGAGGAATTTTCAACAGGGAAAGCTTCCTCCTCACGCCCTGGGGTGAAAGCGGTCGTACTCCGTCCGCATCTCGCGGTCGAAATGGGCGTAGACCTGCGTCGTCATGATCGACGCGTGCCCCAACATCTCCTGGAGCGTCCGCATGTCCATCCCCCGGGCCAGCAGGTGCGTCGCGAAACTGTGCCGCAGGATGTGCGGATACAGGCGGGACCGCGCGATGCCCGCCGCCGCACCCCGGCGCCTCAGAATGCGCCAGAGGTCCTCGCGGCGCAGGGGACGGCCCAGGCGGGACAGGAACACGTGCCCGTCCCCGAGGCGGTTCAGGTCGTGACGCGCAGAGTCCAGATAGAGCCGGACGCTCCGCGCCGCCCCCCCCAGAAAGGGCACGACCCGCGCCTTGCTCCCCTTGCCGAGGGTCCGCAGCAGCCGGGAGTCGAAGTCCAGGTCCACGACCTCCAGCCCGCAGAGCTCGCTGGCCCTCAGGCCGCAGCCGTACCCCAGCTCGACGATGGCGAGGTCCCGCACGTCCAGAGGCCGCGGGCCGCGGCAGGCGTCCAGCAGGCGCCCGATCTCCGCCTCGTTCAGGACGCGGGGCTCCTTCCGGGTCCTGCGGGGGAGCTCCGGCAAGGGCAGCTCCTCCTCGCTCCCCTCCTCCATCTCGACGAAGCGTATCCAGGAACGGATCGCCGCAACCGCGCGCTGCTGCGTCGAACGGGCCTTGCCCTCGGCCGCGAGGCCCCGGCGGAAGGCGGCGACGTCGTCGGGGGAGGGCGGGT
>CAJPSE010000104.1 GCA_905373185.1 uncultured Fretibacterium sp. | reverse complement strand
ACCGCCAACGAGCGAAAGCGAGTTGTGCGGGTCGCTTAGGGGCTTCATCAAGGGACGAGTCCCTTGGAACCCTTTTTTGTGAACAACTCCTGTGCATATTGTGAATAACATCGAAGAATTTACGTTTCATCCGCTCTCATCCACCTCGATTTTCCACAATTATCCGAGGGACGAGAGGGGACGAATGGAAGACAAATGGAAATGGAACTCCATACCTGAGGGCAAGTTCAGAATTCCGTATGATTCTTGAGACTTAATATATATGAGCATTATTGTTCATTTATATGAAAAATCCCCCTAAGAAGCGTCTACATCGCTATTTTTTTATCCCAAAGGGGCTTGTATATTTTATAAAGGCTGATAGAATGCAGAAAAATCTTTGTTATGGAGGTGTAAGTCGTGACCAAAGCCGAGCTTATTGACCAGATTGCCGAGAAGTTGCTTGTGAAGAAGAAGGACGTTGCCCCCATCGTCGAGGAGGTTTTCGTTTCGATCGAGGGAGCCCTGGCCAAAGGGGAGAAGTGCACGTTCGTCGGCTTCGGCGTTTTTGAGGTCAAGGAGCGCGCCGCCCGCGAAGGCCGCAACCCGCAGGATCCTTCCAAGGTCGTCAAGATCCCCGCCAAGAAGGTTCCCGTGTTTCGTCCCGGCAAGGACCTGAAGGAAAAGGTCCTGGCCGTCAAGGGCAAGAAGAAGACGAAGTAACGCCGTCTTTTTCCGCAAAACGGAGATTTCTTACGGAAAGCGGCCCTTACAAGAGCCGCTTTTTGTCTTCTCCCTCCCCCTCCATCCGGAGGCCGAGGAGCCCGAAGAGGCCAGGAAGGAACCGGGTATATGCTCTCCTTCAGACCGTTGACCTGGGAGGACCGAGTGCCGTACAGCGAGTTGTACGGCCGCACCTCCGTCAAGTATGCCGAATACTCCTTCTTCTCCCTGTGGGGCTGGGGGGATACGAACCCCATGGAGCTGGCCTGGGACGGCGCGCTCTGCTGGCTGCGCTCGCACGGGAGCAAGCCCGGGTTCTGTTCGCCCGTGGGGGACTGGGACACCGCGGACTGGGACACCCTCCTCCGGGAACATTTCACGCCCGGTGACATCCTGCTGGACGTTCCGGAGGCCGTCGTCGGACGTTTTTCCGATTCTCTGGCCGCTCGCCTCGAGGTCACGGAGGACCGGGACGAGTGGGAGTACCTCCATTCCGTGCCCGAGCTGATAGCCCTGGACGGCAGCCACTTCGCCCAGAAGCGGGCCCATGTCCGCTCCTTTCAGTCCTCCTACGACTGGGAGTACATCCCGCTCCTCCCGGAGGATTTTCCCGAACTCCTGGATTTCCAGGCGAGGTGGCTGCGGCATAAGGAAGCCAGTTCACCCTCCCTCGAGGACGAGGACCGAGCCATTCGGCGGGCCCTCGAACGATGGGACGAGCTTCCCTTCCTGGGGGCCCTACTGCGGGCCGACGGAACGACCGTCGGCTACACGATCGCCGAGGAACTGGACGCGAAGACCCTGGACATACGCTTCGAAAAGGCCCTGGAGGATTACGCCGGAAGCTATCAGGCCCTAAATCGACTGTTTCTGCAAAATCAGGGCTCGGACTACGCCTGGGTGAACCGTGAGGAGGACATGGGCAATCCGGGGCTGAGGGAGGCGAAGCTCTCCTATCATCCAGTCCGGCTGCTCAAAAAATACCGCGTCGAGATCCTGTCCGTACCCCGTGGAACGTAAGAGGGAACGTACGAAGGAATGTAAGGACTTCAAATACAAGGGCCCTCGAGACGCCTGGAGGGGGTTCGGCAGGGTGTGTTATGATTCTCGGGCAAGTCCGGACCGAAAATGCGGGCAAAATGTGGGATGGAGATGACGGGAATCGATGAAGCTGGCGACGATCGGAACGGGATACGTGGGGCTGGTCACGGGGACCTGCCTGGCCAAGTTCGGTAACATCGTGGTCTGCGCGGACACTGACTTGGAGCGGGTGGAGACCCTATGCCGTGGCGAGGTGCCCTTCTACGAGCCCGGCCTTGCGGAGATGATGGTCCGCAACATGGAGGAGGGGCGGCTCTCCTTCACCGCGGATGTCGGGGAGGCCCTGAAGGGCGCGGACGTCTGCTTCATCACGGTGGGCACCCCCTCGGCGCCCGACGGCAGCGCGGACCTGTCCTACGTCGAGAGCGCCGCCCGCAGCGTGGGCCGCGGGATGTCCGGCGGCCTGCTGACGGTCGTCAAGTCCACCGTCCCCGTGGGGACGAACGCCAGGGTCCGGGACTGGATAACCGCCGAACTCGAGGGCCGTTCGGCCGGCCTCGGCCTGTCGATGGCCTCTAACCCGGAGTTTCTGCGCGAGGGGGCCGCCCTGCGCGACTTCCTGGAGCCGGACCGGGTCGTGCTGGGCACGGACTCCCCCGAGGCCCGGGAGATCCTGACCTCGCTCTACTCCTTCCTCGAGCCGTCGCGGCTCCTCTTCATGGACATCGCGTCGGCGGAGATGGCGAAGTACGCGGCCAACGCGATGCTGGCGGCGCGCATCTCCTTCATGAACGAGATGGCGAACGTTTGCGACCGTGTCGGGGCCGACGTGGAGAGTGTGCGCCGGGCGATGGGCATGGACAGCAGGATCGGCTCGAAGTTCCTCTACGCGGGGTGTGGCTACGGCGGCTCGTGTTTCCCGAAGGACGTCCGTGCACTGCGCGACTTCGCCCGGTCGGCGGGCTACGAGCCCCGGCTTCTCACGGCGGTGGACGAGGTGAACGAGCGCCAGAAGGGAATACTCTTCGAGAAGCTCTCCGAGCGGCTGGGCGAGCTGTCGGGCCGGACCATCGCCGTGTGGGGGCTGGCCTTCAAGCCCAAGACCTCCGACACGCGCGAGGCCCCGGCCCAGGTCCTGATCTGCAGCCTGCTGGACGCCGGGGCCCGGGTTCAGGCCCACGATCCCCGCGCCGTCGAGGAGACCCGAGAGGCGCTGGGCGACCGCCGAGGGCTGGTGTACGTCCAAGAACCCTACGACGCCGTTAACGGTGCGGACGCCCTCGCCGTGGTGACGGAGTGGGACATCTACCGCCAGCCGGACTTCGACCGAATTGGGAGGCTGCTCCGGCAGCCTATTGTCGTGGACGGCCGAAACCTGTACTCCTGCTCCGACATGCGCCGCAGGGGGTTCGACTACCTCTCCATCGGCCGCCCGACGGCCTGGGGCCACTCCGGGCCCCCCTCGGCCTGAGTGCATCCTCGGCCGCGAGGGAGACCCCGCTTGCCAGGAGGGGCTTTTTGGGCTATAATTCCAGCATCGGAAATGCGGATATAGCTCAGTTGGTAGAGCATCAGCTTCCCAAGCTGAGGGTCGCGGGTTCGAATCCCGTTGTCCGCTCCAGAGACCAATCCGGCATGGTCCGGTTATGCTGAAAACCCCGCTTGAAAGCGGGGTTTTTAATTTTTGTCAGTACTTCCCTATATCCGACACATAACTGTACTTATTTCCGCTCACTGATGCCATAGTGGCCAGCGGGCTCCCCCGGAGAAGGCCTTGCACGAATACCCTGAGACGATGGCCCGCACCTTGCTCAACGCGGGCTTGCTTCTTCGTGATATGCCCCGAGATGGGTGTTGGAAATATTCGAAGGGATTGAGAACCTCCTGGCCTAGACCACAGCCGGTTCTTTCAAGCCAAGTTCCCTCTTGATGGCATCCTGGAGGAGCTGGGAGACGTTCACATCGTCGCACTTTTTCAGTTCCTCCTCCATTCATGCGGGGATTGTGAGGTTTTTTTTGACAGCCTTTCGGTTCCAGGCCCTCCGCACCGGGGGCATGAAGGCTACAACCATCTGAACCAACCCGTTGGATGGAATGGTAAGATGCTAATTATAGATTAATTTAAAGCAACCTACAGGGTATAATTTAGCCATCAAGAGAGGAGGAGGTGACGGTGGATGAAGAAACAAAACAGCTTCTTCGAGACGTGGTAGCATTCCTTAACCTCCTGCTTTCCTAATTTGGGTTGGCAGGGCACCAAAGGGAAGCGTTTGAAGAAGCCGGGCAGGAAGAGGCACTGAAAGCGGAAACGCTGATCGAGTGTGAGAGCCCCACTTCCCCCCTCCTCCTGAAATCTTAACACATCCACCGTTGAACAAATGCAAAAGATCGTGTTGGTTATGGTCCCCGTACTGCTGGCACTCGCGGTGCCTCTTTATGCCTGGAGTCGTGAGGGGGTGTCCTTTGTCCTGTTCGGCTGTGCCTTGGGAGTCTGGGTGTGTACCTTCGCCGGGTATTGGAGGGGGAGACGTGGATGAAGATGGGGAAACTTCGTGAGATTATCGAGTCCGAGGTCTTCACGACCCCTGAAGCGGCGGACTATTTGGGGATGAGCCGACAGAACCTCTCGCAGCAGACCAAGGCCGGGCGCATCCCCTGCATTCGGGGAAAGCTGTACATCAAGGCCGACCTCGACGAGTACAACGCGACGGCTCGTGGAGCACGTCCCAGGGGTGGCGGGGACAAAAAGCGGGACGGTCGTGAAGAGCCGCCCCTTCCGTCGTCTACCGTCTGAGGACGGTGGAGTCCGGTTCAAGCCTGACAGCTATCACCAAGCGCGTCCCAACTTCAACCGGAAGTTGAAGCTGGGGCTTCTCCAGAACTTCAGCATTCAATACTGCCTCCCTTCTACAAGGGATGCCCGACTCGCCAAAATCGGACCAACACCGGGGGCTTTCCAGTGAAGACTTGAGGAGCAGGGAGCGGGTGATATCTCGTTTGCATTGTTCATGGACACGGTAGGTCGCTTGTAACAAAAAAAGAGCCTCTTCCTTATTACTCCCAAGGCTGGCGAACCCTGAGAAAGAAAGAGGCAGTCTTGAATGTTGGCTAAATTATACTACAGCCCCCCTTCTGAGGACTTTTTTCTGGGCTTGAAACGCTCTCTAAAAGTTAGGCTTTGTTGTCAATCGATGACACGTCCTACCTTTTCGCTTCGACTGTCCTCCTGCTTGACTATAGCCCAATACTGCCTGATCGCCACCATGGTTGCCTTACCGCGTCCCGCGAGGGATAATGAAGGGGGCCGTCGAGATATTTTCTGAAACAATACGGTGACGGCCGTTTCCGTGTGAAGGGGGTGGCCGCCTTGTGGCGCCTGTACGACGAACTGATTGCGGGGATCCCTCCCGGCCTCGCCGTGAGCTCCTACAACATCGCCTGCCGATGGACGACGGTCGTCGCGGGCGGAAACACCGGCGTCGCCCACACGACGCACGGAGAGGGCCCTGGCCACCTGCACCACGGGCCCCTGACGGGCATGGCGCTGCGGGACGCGGCGGCCCTGTCCAAATCCTGGAATTTTCTGGAGGCCACCCTGGGCGTCGCGGCCCTGAACGCCTACTACAACTCCTGGGACAGGGTCCGGGCACTCCCCGGCTTCGAGGAGGCCGGCGAGCCGAGGGACGACATCGAGAGCCGGACGGAGAAGAACGCCTTTTATGCGTTCCGCGACGAGATCGCGGGGAAAAGGGTGGCCATCATCGGGCACTTCCCCCACATCGAGGAGCTGATAGCGCCGCTGTGCCGGCTCTCCATCCTGGAGCGCGACCCCGTGCCGGGCGACTACCCCGACAGCGCCTGCGAGTACATCCTGCCCGAGCAGGACTACGTCTTCATCACCGGCATGACCCTCGTCAACAAGACGCTGCCGCGCCTCCTGCAGATTTGCCGGGACACCAAGGTGTCTCTGGTGGGACCTACGGTGCCGCTTTCCCCCGTCCTCTTCGGACACGGCGCCGACAACCTCTCCGGGTTCGTCTGCACGGAGCCGGAGAGGCTGGACGAGGCCATCCGGCGGGGCTGCTCGATGGAGATCTTCACGGGAGGGCGTATGGTCAGCATCGATGGGCCCCGCTCCGGGAGGCGCCCGGGATGACCGCCGCGAACGGTCCGGAGGGGGCCTGACATGGGACCGCGTCCGAGGCTCCTCCCGAGGGGGCTGAAATGGTCCTTGATGGCCGCCGTCCCCGTCGTCCTGTTCTTCCTGTCCTTCGCGATCGGCAGGTATCCCATCAGGGTCGGAGAGCTTGCCGCCGCCGTCTGGCACCGCATCCTCGACCTGTCCCCGATTGCCGACGGCAGAATGGCGACGGTGCTGTTCAATATCAGGCTGCCGAGGGTCCTCGCCGTCATGCTGGTGGGGGCCCGTGGTGCAGGTGGCCAGGGCCCTCTC
>CAJPSE010000103.1 GCA_905373185.1 uncultured Fretibacterium sp. | reverse complement strand
CACCATGATCTCGTCCGTCGTCTCCACGGGCAGGAAGCGCGGTTTTTGCCCCGGCTCGCCCGCCCGCTCCACAAAAAGCGTGTTGTCCTTGCGTCGGAGCGCCCCGGAACTCAAGAGATACAGGGTCTTGCCCATCGTGTCCCTCCTTTCCTCAAAAAAGCGCTATCCCCAGCAGTACTCGGCATAGGCACACTTGCGGCAATACTTGCAGGACTCCGCCACAGGCGGAGCGTCCTTTCGAACAAGCTCCTCGATCCCGGCATAGATGGAGTCCAACTCCGCTGCGAGCTCATCCGTCAGGACAACCTCGACGCGCTTCTTCTCGGTGGGGAACATCAGAATTCCCCGGGCCTCGATCCCGGCCTTTCGGAGATCGTAGAGGTAATGGGCAAGCTGCAGCCGCGCCGAACGCTCAGCACGGCTGCTCTTCTTGACCTCGCATACCACCATCTCCCCATCCGCGCCCTGGACAAAGTCGAACCTGTTGTCCCCGAACGCCACCTGATGCCGCTCCCGGGCATAGCTGTTCCGGTCGATCAGGCGGCCGAGGGCGAGGAATTCATTGCTTTGCTCGGCACTCACACTATGTCCCAGAAGCCAAACTTGACGATTGCAAATCCAAAAAGCCTGGACCAAATGCCCGTTGATGTGCACAGGCTCGGAAAACATGAGACGCCTCCTATATCATACTATCTGACACGTCAAAATCCTTCAGCTTCACTCCGATCTCTTCATCGTATTCGACCTCGCGTATATTCAAATGCTCCATCCCTCTCGACACATCCGAAGGGGTAAACTTCTTTGCCTGATAGAGTCCAATGGGGACCTCGAATTGAGCGATCTTCAGGGAATCCGCCCTGTTCCCGCTCGACCAGAGCTCCCAGACTTCTTCATAGAAGCGATACGGAATAACCTGCACCTTAAGGAACTCGATTTTGCGCGTCAACGCCTCTTCCTGAAAGATCATCTCATCAAAAATGGAGACATCGGGATTTGCGGTAATACTCCGCGCGACTCGTTTTCCCTCCTCGTAATTCTCATCCTCAATCTTGAGACTGAGATAGACCTCTTCCAGCATAGCAGACAGATCCCGCTCGGAAGGGGATCCCTCCCATCGCTTCAGAACATCCAGCGTGCGTATAAGAGGTTCTTCGGCATTTTTGTAGACGTACTCCCTGGCCACATCACTGATGGGAAAAACCACAAAACGAGCTCCCACGGATTTTCCGAATCGGTTGCAGCGCCCCGCGCGCTGGATGAGGCTGTCCAAGGGAGCGTACTCGCTTAGCATGAGGTCGAAACTGATGTCCAGCGAGACCTCTATGGCCTGGGTCGCAATCACGAGGTCCACGAAGGCAGGGCGTCCTTCCTTATCTTTTTCCAGCAGAAGTTTTTCCTTTTTGTCTCGATCCCTCATGATAAAGCGGCTGTGGTAACAGAGGGCCGTTTTACAGGGCAGTTTTTCTTTCAGAATGGACTTCCATCGCAAAAACACCTCCTGCGCGCTATCCACCGTGTTCACGACAACGGCAACCTTACGCCCCTGCTCAAGAGCCTTTAAAATCTCCTCATCAAAAGATTCCAGCTGAACGTCCCTGTACTCCCAGGAGCACTTCCGTTTTTCCATCAATTCCTCGGCGACGACAGGCACCTCCACGCCCAGAAGGGTCTGAAAGTGTTTCCTCAGTTTCCGGGGCATCGTGGCGCTCATCACC
This sequence comes from uncultured Fretibacterium sp., assembly GCA_905373185.1. Classification (GTDB taxonomy): domain Bacteria; phylum Synergistota; class Synergistia; order Synergistales; family Aminobacteriaceae; genus CAJPSE01. Next base: position 4,499 of record CAJPSE010000103.1, on the reverse strand, counting down.
ATGACCCGACCTCCCATGGTCTTGATGCGCTTGATGCTCTCCGTGATCAGAGCCAGGGTAAAGGGAGCGTAAGCGTGAATCTCGTCAAAGATAACCGAGGCGCCAAGCGTCGCCAGCTCCTTGAAAAACCAGTCCCCCATGTTGAAGTTGGCCGTCAACAGCTGATCCACCGTCGCAACCATCACCGGAGCCATAAACGCTTTGTACTGGCGCAGCGCTTTGAGCTTGTCCTCAACGCTTTGCTCCTGCTCTTTTTCCTCTTTTTGAAGCACAAGGTACACCCCGGCCCCCGAATGCGATATCCCGCAGTCCCTGGGGGCAAAATAGCTCTTCATCCGTTCGTACAGGCTGTTGGACGTTACCTTGGTCGGCATCAGAAACAAGACCTTGCCCGTCCCTTTATTCAGGGCCCACAGCAACGAGGCCTCCGTCTTTCCGCTGCCCGTGGGCGCGATGGCCAGAACGTTTCCTGGGCTTCCCTCGCACAGAGTCTGAAACGGATATTTGGCATAGGGAGGGTCGCCTGGTCGTGCCTGTTGTTCCACCCGTTCTCGGAGCTTGGCGTTCAACGTTACAGTATCCACGGAATGCTGGAGGTTCAAGCGATCCTCGGGCGAAGCGGACGCCTGCCAATCCGCGTAACCCACAACTCCCCGCACCAGGGCGGAAATCGCCCTGTTTTTTGCGCCATCAATCCCATCCAACATTTCACAGGACAAACAGCGATCGAAAAAATCGTCAAGAAACCCTGCGACCCAGTTGCAATCCTCGCCATCCTCAAAGAGGTGAGGATTCAGCAATTTTTTCAATGCCTTCTCGTTCTGCGCCGCAAGCGATTTCCATCGTTCATCGAAGTTCAGCCCAAATTGAATCTGTTCCGTCGTGAGCCTGTCGGGCTTTCGGGCATCCCTCTCTCTGACAAACGCAGACCAGTCGCGATCCAGCTTTTTGTGATGTCCTAGGACAGCCCAGACATCATAAGGGAACGCCCCTTTCTTCCTGTCCCAAAGCGAATGAAGGAGACAGGCGGAGAGCAGTTCATGACGAAAAAAACGTTTCGGATCGTCCTTCCCATCAGGCCCCAGACGGCGGCGCATTCGTTCTTGAAAGAAATCCCCCAACTTCCCGATGTCATGAAAAAAAACGGCCCTCAAACAAAGGGCCGTCAATTCCTCATAGGAGATCTCCAAGCAGGAGCACACCCTCTCCAAGACCTCCCGGTTGAGACTCAGGAATTCGGAGGCGATAGCTAGGCACGTTCTCACGTGATATTCGTAAGTGCCCTCCATCCCCTCCAGAGCTTTGGCATAAAAGGTCATTGTCCCTCATCCTCCAGGCCGTAAAGCGGCACGGGCAAGTCCATGTTCGGAAAACGGAACGCCCTTTGAGGATTCTGTATGCGCTGATGCCCCGACAAAAAAGTGAAAAGGCGGTAACGGCTTCCATGACGTTCGTCTCCCTTAAACTCAAAATCCACGATAAGGGGCCGTACCATGGGCGCTTTCAGCGTTTGAACAACACAAGCGCGCTTCAAAGCGTCCCAATCGAACCGGACGTCGTCGGCATGGTCTCCGGGCAGAAGCGTGTCCGTAAAACTGTCGCTCTCCTCTCCGTCTCCAATCGCGCACAGCGCCGAGACATCCCGAACGAGAGCGATGTCGTCGCTGCTCCCCAGTGAAAGGGCATACACGGGGTCCTTAAAGGCGGAATGCAGGCAAGCCGCTTTTTCTTGATCCTCCAACGCATAAAAGACGACAAATTCAGGGTTCGCCAGAAACTCCCGGTTCAGGATATCCTTCCGCACCACCTTGGATAGTCCGTACAACTTCGCATGAGCTGACTCCTCGCTCCCCTTGGGAACCGCCATCTTGTCGTAATTCCAAAGATCTATACCGTTTCCTCCGGCTCTCCCCGATACTCCGACGAAAAGCCCCGCATCCTTGAAGAACGGCCAAGCCTTCTCAAAAGATTTCCCCAAGGCAGCCCCGGCCATCCCTACCAATGCGGAGATGGGGGGCAGGGGCAGCGTAGCCTGATAAAGATGAGAACCGGGCTCTCGAAAGGAGGCCGTCATCCCATGAAGCGATACGAAAAAGCCGTACATGGCTACCCTCCGTAGACCTCGTCCAACCATCCTCTCATCATATCGAACGCCTCCCCCAGAGGCTTTGCCACCGCCATATCACGGGAGAAAAAGCCCTTGCGTTCCCCCAGAACCCAGTGAACGACGGCCCCCTCACAGTCCTTAAGGGTGTTCTCGATCAGGTTGTGCTCTACGAAACTTAATTTTTTCTTCTCCTTGTCCTCCTCGAAGCAAACGCGGACGCACTCCATGAAGATAGGATTTTTGACCTCCATCAATGCGGCTGCCACAAACTTGGGTGAGATGTCCGCCAGAAAACGACTCTGGCGTCCGATCCCCCAGAGATTCTGGATAGCATCCAGGAGCGCTGCTACGCGACGCTTCCTCTCGCCAGGCTCCAGATCCAGTTTATAGGTCTCGGCATCGGCAGCCCCGATCCGATCTAACTCAATCAGGATTGTCCCCCTGTAAAAACCGGAGTGGATCTCCGTCTCGAAGATGTTCGGGTTTCCGCCGGCCTTAACGCCCATATAGTTCGTGGCAAAGTCCAGCTCCCCCCGGTAGGGTTCCAGGGAGATTAAGGGCGAGACGCGCACCGGGCCCGTGCGTTTTTTCGTGACCTTGTCGGCGATCATGAAGCCGAACAGGTCGTCATCAATGTAGGATGCAGGATCTCCCAACGTCGCCGTCGCCCCCTTCGCCTGTTTGGCCAAAGCGGCCTCAGAAAGCTCCCAGCCCAGCACCGCCAGCTGCTCGCGCAGATCCCGGCGAATGGCCTGAGAGGACTTGTACGGATACTCCTCGCCGTCGTTCATTCGGATCTTTTTGATGCTGGAGATGTTGTCGGCCTCCTTGTCGGAACCGTTCAAAGATGCGTAAGAGGCGCGTGTCAGATAGGTCAGCGTCAAACATTTGGAATTCGTCATCTTAATATTACCTCCTGCAATGTTTTTCCGTCATTCGTTACCGGACTGCGAGTCCTTATCTCCAGAAGTACGAGGGCGCATAACGTTGTTGTAGGCGTTCAAGGCGGCGATCATGCAATAGGCCCTGAACTCCTCGAAGGGGACGTCGTCCTCAGCCAGAACCCCCGCCGCGATCTCCTTGTTGACGACAATTCCGTAGCGGAACTGCAGGCGATTCAGCTGCTCCAGGAAATCCGTCGCCGTACGGGTCTTGCGCAGGGCAAACAGATCGCCCTTGACGGCCTTCATGCTTTCAAGGCCCTCCCCTTCTTCCACCAGAGCCTCCTTCGCGGCCAGGACGATCTGCGCCCCCAACTTTGTCGCAAGGGCAATTTGATCCTTTGTCATGCCTTTAGCCATGCCTCTTTTCTCTCCTTCCTCCGAATCTCGACAATGCACCACCAGCTCGTAGGCCGTCACGAAGTACAAGATACGACCCAACCAGGGATAATCGACTGCCAGAGACTTTTTGAACACGAAACTCTCCACACGGCACACGATGGATTTCTTCTCGAACACACACCGCAGCAGGTCGTTGCGATCCATTCCATTCAACGGATCATAAGGTTTTTGAGGATTGGGGAGCTCCAAGTCCCAAAAGAGGAGCTCGAAAAACTGTCCAATATCCTGGGCCATCGCCTCCGGGGCCTCGGCACGGATATATTTTTTAATAAAGCCAATCAGCCGGAACAGGTAGGCCGTGTCGGTATAGGTGACAACCTCCTTGGTGATGAACGTGCTCCCCTTGGAGTCCAGAGCCGCAAGGACGACGTTCAGCGCGGCCGTCCGCCTGAGGGACTCCCCGTCGATCTCATCCTCGTCCGGGTCCTCCAGGGCGTGCGCCTCGTTTCGGCGCTGTTGTTGATTCTTCAAGACCAGCTCATAGGCCGCCAGATAGAACCCCCACAGAACCTCATAGGACAAACGAGCACCCTGCAGGATGCGGCTTTTTTCTCCGAAGTTGTAGAAATAAATCTTGTCGTCATCCAATGAAAGTCGCAGTGGGGAGGGAATCCCAAACGTCAGGTGAGCGTCCACCAACACGCCCAGATCTCCTGAGTTCAGCTGCATGATGTACGTCAGAGAATCTGCAACCTTGTAATACGATGCGTGAACGGCAAACTTGCCCAACAACTGACATTCCCAACAGATGAGGTCGGGCGCCCCCAAGTCGGAATTGAAGGAGAAGGTCGCACTCTGGCTTGAAAACAGGGGGAAAGAGGTCTGAGAGACCCTGCCGCAGACGGAGGTCTGCCCGCAGACGGAACACACGGCCCCTCCACCCCGCTTGGCCCTGGGAAAAAACTCCAGTTTGGGATGGCAGACGGGCTGCTCGTAACAGAGCTTCTTCTGCGTGCCCCATAGAGATTTCTTATGCTCCTTCAGGTAAGCCGTTACCTCCTCCTGGAGCGACGCGGACAAGTTCTCGAACGCCTCCGCCTGCCCCCTCC
>CAJPSE010000102.1 GCA_905373185.1 uncultured Fretibacterium sp. | reverse complement strand
ACACGGACCGCATCTTCACCACGGGCCTGGTGGCCTTCCCCGGCGTCCGGCACATCGACGAAAAGAAGGATTTCACGCCCGTTATCGAGGCCGCCCTGGCCGCTCCGGGCTTCGAGGAGGACGGCGACGACAAGCGGATTCTGGTGGGCTTCGGCCACAATACCGTGCTGAACGCCGCCGGAAAGGTCGTGGAGCTGGTCAAGGCCGGGAAGATCCGTCACTTTTTTCTGGTCGGCGGCTGCGACGGAGCCAAGAGCGGCCGCAACTACTACACGGACTTCACGTCTCAGGCTCCGAAGGACACCGTGATCCTCACCCTGGCCTGCGGCAAGTTCCGCTTCAACAAGCTGGATTTCGGGGACATCGACGGCCTGCCGCGCCTGTTGGACGTCGGGCAGTGCAACGATGCCGCGTCGGCGCTCAAGATCGCCTCGGCGCTCGCCGAGGCCTTCGGAACCGACGTCAACGGCCTGCCCCTCTCCCTGGTGCTCTCCTGGTACGAGCAGAAGGCCGTCTGCATCCTGCTCTCCCTGCTCTCGCTGGGCATCAAAAACATCCGGCTGGGGCCCTCGCTGCCCGCGTTCGTCAAGCCGCCCGTGCTGGAGTTCCTCCAGAAGACCTTCAACATCCAACCCATCACGACCCCCGAGGCCGACCTCAAGGCCATCCTCGGGTAAGGGCAAGCTCTGCCTCTACACTCCGACTCGGCACCCCGGACTCCGCGGTGGAGCAAATCAAGATCCGATACAAAACGCCCGAGGGGGGGACCCCCTCGGGCGTCGTCCTGCGTCCTCTCGAGCTCAAAGAACGGTGCTTGGACCAGTATTGTCATCGACGTCATGGGGCTCGAGGGCGCCGAATCCGGCGCCCCTCCCGCCAACAGAGCGTCTTGGGAGCGTGTTCACCGCCGATGCAAAGGCTCCTCACCGTTGAATATCGTGATGGAATCATGCGTTCCATCCGACTTTTCCCACCCTTTACCGGGAGGTCAAAGTCAAATGTGACCATCAGTCCCAAGGAGCGGGCCAATTCTCCCTTCAAGAAGTTCTCCAGCCTTGCGTACAGGGCGCCTGTTTGCGAGGTGGGCCTCGTAATCCTCAGGTCTGCAGGGTCCCTGACCCCGCGGGATTTGGTTTGGTAGGTCATCTCCGGGATGGGCTCAAACGCCCCTCAATCCGGACGACGGACTCGTAGACCTCGACGACATCCCAGTCCTCTCCCTAAAAATCCGTCGATAGGGGCGCAAAGCCCCTATCGACGGATTGGCAGCCTCCAGGCTCGACTCTATTCCCTGCCGATATCCTCAGGGGTCAGCGCGGTCAACTCGCGTCCCTGTTTTCTCCTGTAAGAATCGGCCACCCAAAAGACAACGACTCCAAGAACGAAGAAGATCAGAAGAGAGAGATAACCTCCCACATCCAACTCCATACAGGCCCCGATAACCAGCCAGATCGAGATCCCCATGCCGACCAGGAACATCGGGAATCCTCCTGGCGCCCTGAAGGGGCGTTTCCACTCAGGATGAAGCCTCCTGAGGCGTACGACATCCAGACAGGAGATGAAATAGACGACCCCTGCGGCGATACTGGAGATGGCATAGATGTACTGCACCCAGTTGTCCCCACTGAAAAAGCAGAAGAATAAAGAGAATATGTAGACCACGACATTGGCCCAAAACGGCTGGCCATAGCGGTTAACCTTCATGAACCCCCTGGGAAGCTGGTTCAGCTGCGCGGCGCCATAGAGCACCCGGGCGCTGGACGTCCAGAACCCCATCAGTGTCGTGAAAGCGTGCATGAGGCCGGAGACAATGGCGAGGATCCCCAGAATCGCAGGCAGCCCAAAGCGAGCCACCAGTTCGGGCTCAGGCATGCTCATCGAGGCAATCTCGTGCCACGGGGCCATGCCCCCCATCGCCAGCACGACAAAGCTATAAAGCAGTGCTGGGATGAAGAGCGATGCAAGAATGACCTTCCATATCTTTGAGGCCGGAAAATTGGTCTCTTCTATCAGAGTGGGTGTCATCTCAAAGCCGATGAACTTGAGTGAGAATACGGCCATGGCAATGAAGATTCCATACCCTCCCTTCGGGAAAAAACCCTGGTTCAGGCGAATGTGATCCATGCTCCAGTGGCCGCTGAGGAAAAAGGAGGAGGAGACCAGAAGAGAGATGGCGATCATGGAGAAGAAAAAGAAGTTGGACAGTTTCCCCGTCAGGCTGATGTTGAAATTGGAGAGGACGAACCAAAGGGTGATGGAGAACATCGCCACCATCATCATCTGCTCACCATTCAAGGGATAGAAATGGTTGATGGCCGTTCCGAAGATGAAGGCCATCATCGGGGGCTCCACGACCTGGATCAGGAACATCATCCACTGAGTCGCAAATCCCATTTTGTTGTCGTAAGCGTTGCTGGTCCAGGCATCCACTCCCGCAGCAAAGGGCAGCATTGCGGACAGCTCTCCGAACGCCAGCCCTACGGGAACAAGGAGAAGGGCAAGAAGGGGAAACAGGAAGGCCGCCCCCGCACCCGTGGTCTGGAACCAGTAGGGAGCCTCGGCAAGCCAGCCTCCGATAACGGCTCCCGAAGATATTGCGATCATCTGTATGAAGCTCAGGTTCCTCTTCAGTTTGCTGTCGTTCATGTTCTCCCTCCTACAAGGCGGCGATCAATTCATCGGTGCTGACCACATGGCAATAGATGTTGTTCAGCACCGAGAGTTCGTGCTCCTGTATCTCACGCGTCGACGCCCCGCAGGCGTCCTCGACGAGCCAAACCTTGAAGCTCTCGTCGGCCAAACTGCGTACGGTCCCCGACACGCACTGATCGGTCAGGACCCCGGTCACGACCACCGTATCGATGCCGCAATTGTGCAGCATCAGCCGGAGCGATGTCCCGGTAAGGGCACTGTCCGTCGTCTTCCTGACCACCAATTCGTTTTCGCGAGGAGCCAACGGAGCGACGATCTCGCCGGCGGGAGTACCGTCGAGCAGGAGCAATTCGTTGTACCCCGTGGCCTTATGATCCAGGGACCGATCCCTCCCGTTCGTGAGCTGGCCGGTGATACGGGCGTGGGCGACAAGCATCTTCCTCTCCCGGAACGCGGAAAGGAGCCGTGCGTTGTTGGGGATCACCTCGTTATCCACCCGATCGTAAAAGTACTCCCAGCGTCCATAATAGGCTTTTTCCCTCTCGCTCATGCCGCTTGTATCGGGACGGGTAAGGAAGTGGTATTGCATATCCACGATAAGCAGCGCCGTCCTGCTCCCGTCGATGGCAATTTCGCCGTAATCCTCGTCGAGCTCGTAATAGAACGAGCAATAACGATCGTTGACCTTCATGATTGCATCCAACCTCCACCTCGATATAATCTGCGCAAAGGAACGTCCCTTCCTGAAATTCTTGCAGAAAGCTCCGCACGTTTCAATCGCCCCCAAGGTTTTTCTATGGTCACCTGAAAATTCATCCTCCGTTTTTTAGCAAAAAAAGGTCGTAAAACCGGAAGGTTGAGGACAAAACCATCGTCGTCCGGCGCTCTGCTCCATCCCAATCCAAGATCGCTACCATGCACGACTCGGGACATCACTGTTATCATAGTCTCCAGAGGGCTCAGCCCCTTTTGACAGGAGCGAAGCGCCCTGAGGAATACAAGGAGACGCACAGATGTATAAAATATTGATCGCCGAAGACGAGGCCATAGAAAGGAATTACCTGACGCAGTTCATCGAAGGGACCGGGGAATACGGCGTGGTGGCGAGTGTGGGGGACGGACTATCTGCCGTCGAACTGACGCTGCTTCATCGGCCGGATCTGGCTCTCCTGGACATACGCATGCCCCTCCTGGACGGCCTCCAGGCAGCGGAAAAGATCAAGCGCCACCTGCCCCACACCTTCGTGATCCTCAACTCTGCCTACGCCGAATTCGAGTTTGCGCAAAAAGCCATTCGCTGCGGGGTCGATGCCTATCTGGTAAAACCTTCGTCGAATCGCGAAATTCTCTCCGTGCTGAGGGCCTGTCTACCCCCCTCCCAAACTCGCGGTTCGGACAATACGGATTCGCCGTCCCTGATGGAGGGCTTCCCGGGAAAAGCGTTGGAGGATTTTCGCAGAAGTATACAGATTGGAGATCTTCGACTTCTCGAGCAGGCTCTGGACGACATCACAAAATTCTTTGAGCGGAAGCTCCCCCTCAACGTCTACCGAATCCTTGCCATCAACATCGTCTTCTCCCTGGAAAGGACCTGCTTCGAATCCCCCCTTTTCCGCCACCTCCTGGGGAATACCGCACAGGAGCTTCTCGTCCAGAGCATCGTCGCGGCCGTGGATATCCTAACGATCCAGGATATCGTATTCTCCTGCCTCGCAGAGCTGCGTTCCTCGGCATCTATCCTTCTGCAGGCATCAATTCCAACGGTGCAACGCATCACCGCCTATTTGGACGAACATTTCAGGGAACCCGTCACCTCAGCAGCTCTGGAGAAGATTGTCTGTCTGTCCGGCGATTACCTCGAGCGCCATTTTCGTAGGGAGACCGGGCAATCCATTGCGCAGTATCTGCGGACCAAAAGGGTGCTCGAGGCAAAACGGCTCCTCTCCCGGAGCAATATGACCCTGCAGGACATCTCCGAAGCCTCGGGGTTCGGCAGCCTTTCGACCTTTTACAAGGTTTTTCGTAAGGCGACACACAGTACCCCTGCCCAGTACAGAAAGGCAAACCGGGGATGAGCGACATCCGCGATCTCCTGTCCAAGGAGCTCCAAGAGGAGCTCCAGGAATCCTTCGCCTTCGCTACAGGCTTCGGAGTCGTCTTTGTGGACCGGGAAGGGCGCCATCTCGGAGAGGGAAGCAACTTCACGAGCTTTTGTCGTGCCATCAACGCAGATCCCAAGGGGGAAGGGTGCTGTCAGTGCTCCAACCAAAAAGCTCTGCGTATTGCTCTCGAGGAGGCTCGCCCCAGCATATACATCTGTCATGCCGGATTGGTCAACATAGAGATCCCACTGATTTTGGAGGGGGAATTCGTCGGTGCGATCACGGCAGGACAGGTTCTGTGCAGCGATACGGGATGTTTTCCCGAGGACGAAAGAGCATCCGAAAAGTGGTGGGCACAAGACGAAAACTATTCCCGATATTATGAGGAAATCCCCGTTTTCAGCCGCAAGCAGATTGAGGAGACCGCACGGGCCCTCCAGAACCTCACCCGCTACATCCTGAACCTCAAGGCTCATGCCAAAATGCAGGAGGAGATAAACCAGGTCACACGGGAGCTCCTAAGGAATCAGAAAAAACAGATGGACCTGAAAAACCAGCTGTCCCAAGCTCGTTTCGAGGCCTTGCAGAAGCAGATTATGCCTCATTTCACCTTCAACGTTCTGAACTCCATATCACGCTCGCTGAGCCTGGGAAACGCGGAATGCGCCGAGGAGATGCTGAGTTCCTTCTCTTCCATGCTCCGCTACACTTTGACCCAGTCGACCAGCCACGTAACACTGAGGCAGGAGATCGACTACATCGATAACTACCTCAGCATTCAAAAACACCGGTTCGGGGACAGGATCGGTTACAGCATCCTCTGCGACAAATCGATGGAGACCCTGGTCCTGCCCTTCTTCACCCTGCAGCCCTTGGTGGAAAACGCTATCGAACACGGCCTCCTCAATCCGGGACAACTGCAGGGAGGCAATCTCCTCATCTCATGTCAAAAAAGGCATGGGATCTGCGAAATCAAGATTGCAGACGACGGGGCGGGCATCGAGGGGAAAAAGCTCAAAGCGCTTCGCAAAAAACTCAGCTATACGCGGAAGCGGATAAACCCGGGCGAGGGCATCGGAATGAGGAATTGCCTCGAAAGGCTGAAGCTGTTTTTCGGGAAACGGTGCAGGATGGAAATTCGGAGCCGGGAGGGGAAGGGGACGACGATCACCCTGTCGATCAAAGATGTGGGAGAAACGCAAAAGCAGACGTCAAGGCTTGAAAGTAGCCTGAAAACGCCATAGACGCGGCTACCCGGCGCCCCTCCCCGCCAACAGAGCGTCTTGGGATCGTGTTCACCGCCGACGCGAAAGCTCCTCACCGTGCCATTACGCCTTCACGACCAGCGCGTCCGCCGCCACGGCACCCTTGCCCTCCTCCAGCACGAATACGGGGTTGATGTCCAGCTCCAACAGTTCCGTCTCGGCGACGGCCAGCCGGGAAACCCGGCTGACGATCCGGGCCAGGGCCCGGACGTCGCGCGGTTTGCTGCCCCGGGTCCCGGACAGGAAGGAATAGCCCTTGAGCTGGCGGATCAT
>CAJPSE010000101.1 GCA_905373185.1 uncultured Fretibacterium sp. | reverse complement strand
GGTCCCTATGTACTTTGCTCATCCCCACAGCCCCTGGGAGCGTGGTACGAATGAAAACACGAACGGACTCATTCGCGAGTATTTGCCCAAGGGGATCGACTTCCGAGAGGTTCGGAACGACGATGTTCTGCGGATTGTAGAACGCCTGAACAACCGTCCCAGAAAGTGTCTCGGCTTTCGTACCCCTAATGAGGCCTTTTTCAATTTACCTGTTGCATTTGGCTTGACAATCTAGCGGAACAAAACCACGCTATAAAACATTAATTTTCCGCAGCATTCCGGAACCTATAAGCCGAATTATAGAACTGGAGACAGGTGCTGCTGACCTAGCCCTTGAGATCCCTGTCAATGAGATTGACCGCGTCTCAACCGGTAGCGACACGAAGCTATTACGTACCTTGGGCAGCTCCTACACTGTCATGGGATTCAACTGCGAAAGACCACCTTTCGATAAGCCGGAAGTTCGCAAAGCCATCTCATTAGCCGTGAATACCGATGGGATTCACAAGGCTGTCCAGCGCGGTGTAGGGTCCGTCCCTATGGGTCCGTTTCCTACCTTTATGCCTTACTTTGACCCTACCTTGCCCCAACATGAATATGCCCCCCAAAAGGCTAAGGCCATTCTGGAAAAAATAGGATTGAAAAACATGAAAATGTCACTTTGGACGAACGAAAAAAAAGAACGTGTGGATATGGCAACGATCATTCAGGCAGAATTAGCTGAGATCGGTATCAAGGTCGATATTCGAGTCATGGAGTGGGGGGCATATCTTCAAGGACTCAAGGAAAAATCAAACGATGCCTTCATCATGGGGTGGTTGACCAATGTCCCCGATCCTGATCCACTTTGTTCGGCAGTCTTCTTTTCTCAGGTCAAGGGTCAAACAAACTGGTGTTTCTTCGGCGATGATCAAATCGACGATTTAATCTCTATAGGCCGCCAAACACCAAATGGACCGGAACGCGAAGCTATTTACAAGAAACTTCAACAACGTATCGTAAAAGATCTGGTGCCTTGCCTTTACATGAGTGCCGACGAAGTGCGAGTTGGCGCGAACAAAAAAGTTCAAGGGCTTGTTCTTTATCCAAGGGGATATCAGTCCTTGGCCGGAGTTTACTTCGAATAAGATAAGATTCATGGGAGAGAAAATGTACGTGTGACCATTTGTCGTGTCAGCTTCTTGGGATCTCCGTTATTTCAAGTGGGTAAAGGGGAACGCTCCCAGCAGCCGTTCCCCGAACTGAAAGACGGCCAGCCCCGCAAGGACGGCCGCTATCCCGGCCCATTGCGAGGCCGTCACCCGTTCTCCATGGATCAGCATCGTGCTCAGCAGCCCCGTGACGGGCACCAGGAGTGAGAAGGGCGCGACTTTTCCGGCGGAGTAGACCCCAATCATCCTGTTCCAGACGTAATACGCGAAGAGTGTCGATAGGATGACGAGATAGAGGACGGAAAAAACGGCGGCTGAGTCTATTTGCGTCAGAGACCGAAGGATGGCGGCCGGTCCGTCGCCGAGGAAGGAGATGCAGAGCATGGGAAGGGGCACGAAGACCGAGGACCAGACGAGCATCTCCATCATGTTCAGGGGCGTCCCGTTTCGGACGCTCTCGTTGGATGCCCTCTTGACAATGATGTTCGCACAGCTCCAGAAGAACGCAGCCAGAAGAGACGTCAGGAAGGCTGCGGGAGGAACCGCCGCCGCTTCTGCTCCCCAAAAACCGCCAATCAGTCCGAGTCCGACGATGGCCAGTCCCATCCCGGAAAGTTGGGGCCCTCCGATCCTCTCCCTCATGAACATCGCCGACAGGATCAGGGTGAAGATTGCCTGGGACTGCATGACCACCGAGGCCAGCCCTGCAGGCATGCCGATCCTGATCGAATAGAACAGGAAGGAAAACTGACCTACCCCGATGCTCAATCCATAAGCCGCCATGGCCCGCCATGATACGGCGGGCCTCTTCACGAAGAAGACCAGGGGAAAGACGACGAACAAATACCTCAGAAAAACCAGAAAAAGTGGGGGGACCGACCGCAGACCGGTCTTGATGACCGCGAAGTTGACGCCCCAGACGACGGCGACCGCCAGAAGCAGAAGAATATCGCGCCTGCTCATCCCTGGTTCGTGCCGATCCAACGCAGAACGGCCCCCCTCTTCTCCAGGTCCTCCAGGTTCTCCTCATGTTTCCTCCGGTCCACCCACCCCAGGGCATCGGCCAGGACCGTCACGTGCCGCCCCGCCTTAAGCAGGTCCAGAACACTTTCGCGGACGCAGTACTCGCTGGCGATGCCGCAGATGGCCACGTCGTCCCCAATGTCCTGGCCAACGGTACGTCCCGCATCGTTCCGGGCTTTGAAGGCCGAGTACTCCTCGACGAGGTCGTCCGTGCCCTTACGATAGATCGTCCTGGAGTCGGGGCGCTGTCCTGCGCGGAGTACTTCCAGATGAAACTTTTCGTGAATCCGGGAGCCCCGTTCCCCCGCGATGCAGTGCGGGGGCCAGGTGCCTCCGTTCGGCAGGAAACTGTGGTTTCTAGGGCTGTGCCAGTCCACCGAATAGAGGGTCGCCACATCAGGCCGGGCATTGATGAACGCGATGGCAGAATCGACGGCCCCGAGAGCGCCCTCGCAGGCCAGCGAACCGTCGATGAAATCATACTGACAATCCACGACTAGAAGCGATGAGACGGACATGATGAGACAAACCTCCTTCTTTTCTGGAAATGCGAGCTAATTTTGGGTCCCTTTCTTCTTTTCTCCCTGCATTATACGCGATTCCGCCGCTTTGGATGTTGCCGGGGCCCGAATGCCTGTATAAAATAGTGTAAACAGGGTATGAAGATGTGAAGGAGGGAGGCGGCGCATGCGAAGGGGGAGGCATGGCAGGGGCGGATATGGAGCGCTCCGCATCACGATCATGGCTCTGTCCGCGGACCTTGCCCTCAAGGGGGCCGCGCGTTTCTTCCTATTTGAAAGAAACATCCCCTTTGGGAAAACCGTCCCCTTTGGGAAAAACATTCCTCTCGTCCTCGGCTTCCGGCTGGAGCTTCACCTCAACCCCGGCGTCTCGTTTGGGCTGACCCCCACCTGGGGCTGGGCCGTCGGCCTGTCGGGTCTGGCCATCCTGTTGGGCCTGACCTGGACCTCGAGGGGCGGGACGGGCCGCGCAGGATACGGATTGGCCCTGCTTTGGGCGGGTGGACTGAGCAACGCTCTCGAGCGCCTGTTCCTGGGGAGCGTGACGGATTTCCTCCACGTCTCCCTGCGGCACCTCCCATTTGTCCCGCTCTCCGGGCTCTACCTCAACCTCGCGGACCTGTGGCTGTTTCTTGGCGCCGTGCTGCTCCTGCTGGATCTCCTCTGGCATACAAAAGGCGGAGGGGATGAGCCCCCCGCCGAAGTCGGCAAGCCGTAGTCCCTGAGTTCGCCTGGGGGCTTCATCAAGTGGTGAAGTGTTTGACATGAAGTGTTTGACATAAAGTGATTGGTATGAAGTGCTCGACAGAGCATACACTGGGATGCACTGGCGAGAAAAGCAGGACTGGAGAGGAGAGACTTTACGATGCCGATGAAGGATGAGACGACAACCCTGGCCCTGGATTTCCCGAACGGGCTGCCCGGGATGCCCGCGTTCGACCCCGGCTGCCGCCGCGCACCCGACAGAGGATACACGCTGGACGCGCGGGAGACGGTGTTGGCGCTCAAAAACGCGCTGCGCTACATCCCCGAGCGTTTTCACAGGGAGATGGCGCCGGAGTTTTTGGAGGAACTGCGGACCCGCGGCCGCATCTACGGCTACCGGTTCCGCCCCGAGGGACGGCTCTGGGGCAGGCCCATCGGCGAGTACAGGGGACGCTGCACGGAGGGACGCGCGTTCCAGGTGATGATCGACAACAACCTGGACTTCGACATCGCGCTCTACCCCTACGAGCTCGTCACCTACGGCGAGACGGGTCAGGTGTGCCAGAACTGGATGCAGTACCTCCTCATCAAGAAGTACCTGGAGGTCCTGACGCCCGACCAGACACTGGTGGTGGAGTCCGGCCACCCTCTGGGCCTGTTCCGGTCTAAGCCCGAGGCGCCGCGCGTCGTCATTACCAACGCGATGATGGTAGGGCTGTTCGACAACCAGGAGGAGTGGCACCGCGCCATGCAGCTCGGCGTGGCGAACTACGGACAGATGACCGCGGGCGGCTGGATGTACATCGGGCCTCAGGGCATCGTGCACGGAACGTTCAACACCGTGCTGAACGCCGGGCGCATGAAGTTCGGCGACAAGCCGGACGTCCTGAAGGGACGGCTCTTCGTCACCTCGGGGCTGGGCGGCATGAGCGGCGCCCAGCCCAAGGCGGCGGACATCGCGGGCTGCGTCTCCGTCACGGCGGAGGTGGACGAGTCCCGCATCGCGACGCGGCACGGTCAGGGCTGGGTCAAGGAGATCGCGAGGACACCCGCGGAGGCGTTCGGCCGGGCCCAGGAGCTGATGCGTAGGGGGGAGGTCCGCTCCATCGCCTTTCACGGCAACGTCGTGGACCTGCTCCAGTACGCGGTGGACCACAACATAGGCATCGACCTGCTCTCCGACCAGACGAGCTGCCACGCGGCCTACGACGGCGGCTACTGCCCGGCGGGCATTACCTTCGAGGAGCGCACGCGCCTGCTGGGGAGGACCCCGACCGCTTCCTGGTGGACGAGACGCTGCGGCGCCATTTCAGCCTGGTGAGGACGCTCGTCGAGCGGGGGGCGTACTTCTTCGACTACGGTAATGCCTTCCTGCGCGCGGTCTTCGACGCCGGCGTGACGGAGGTGGCCAAGAACGGCCGCGACACCCACGAGGGCTTCATCTTCCCGAGCTATGTGGAGGACATCATGGGGCCCATGCTCTTCGACTATGGCTACGGACCGTTCCGCTGGTGCTGCCTGTCCCGGGACCCCGAGGACCTGAGGCGTACGGACAGGGCGGCGATGGACTGCATCGATCCGAACCGGCGTTTCCAGGACAAGGACAACTGGGTCTGGATCCGCGACGCGGAGAAGAACGAGCTGGTGGTCGGGACCCAGTGCCGCATCCTGTACCAGGACGCGGAGGGCCGCGTGCGCATCGCGCTGAAGTTCAACGAGATGGTGCGCAACGGGGAGATCGGGCCGGTGATGCTGGGCCGCGACCACCACGACGTGTCCGGGACGGACTCGCCCTACCGCGAGACGTCCAACGTCAAGGACGGCAGCAACATCATGGCGGACATGGCCACGCAGTGCTTCGCGGGCAACGCGGCGCGCGGCATGAGCCTGGTGGCGCTGCACAACGGCGGCGGCGTGGGCATCGGACGGGCGGTCAACGGCGGGTTCGGCCTGGTGCTGGACGGCTCGTTCCGGGTGGACGAGATCATCCGGAGCGCCATGAGCTGGGACGTCATGGGCGGCGTGGCGAGAAGGGCCTGGGCCCGCAACGAGAACGCGCTCGCGACGGCCGCGGCCTTCAACGAAAAGCGCACGGGCGAGCACATCACCCTGCCCTACCTGGCCGACGAGGCCTACCTGACGGAGCTTGTCAGGAGCTCCCGATAAAAATACGGAAAATCGGGAGGAGACATCCGAAAAAGGGTGGGAGCGGAATCGTTCCCGCCCTTTTCCCTGGCGGACCCCTTGCGTTATACTATTCCCGAATCCACATCAACATTTTTGAGGGGTGTTGAACGATGGAGAAGAAGGAACTGCTTCTGGGCAACGAGGCGATCGCGGGGGCGGTCGTCGCTGCGGGCTGTCAGGTCGCAACCGCCTATCCGGGGACGCCGTCCTCGGAGATCCTTCCGGCCGTGGCCCGCTTCGCGGACGCACAGGACGCGGAGCTTGCCGTGGAGTGGGGCGCGAACGAGAAGGTTGCCTACGAGATGGCCGTCTCCGCCGCCTTCGCCGGGGCCCGTGCCTGCTGCGTCATGAAGCACGTGGGGCTGAACGTCGCCGCCGACCCCTTCATGACGACGGCCCTTTACGAACTCGAGGGCGGCATGCTTCTCATCGCCGCCGACGACCCCGGTCCCCACAGCTCTCAGAACGAGCAGGACAGCCGTTTTTTCGCGATGTTCGCCAAGGTCCCCTGCCTCGACCCCGCTGACGCCGCGGAGGCCGCGGCCATGGTCGCCGACGCCTACGCGTTGTCCGAACGGCACGGCGTCGTGACCGTCCTGCGCCCGACGACGCGCATCTCCCACTCGCGCCAGGCGGTTGCGCTGCCCTCCGCCCGGGCCGGCGGACTGCCCGTCAAGTTCGACCGCAACCCCATGCGCTGGTGCCCGTTGCCCGCCCTC
>CAJPSE010000100.1 GCA_905373185.1 uncultured Fretibacterium sp. | reverse complement strand
GGACCCCATACGAAAAGACAGGCGGGGTTCGGGGCAGTGCCCCGAGCTCGGACGATCGGGCTAACTCCCACTTTGCAGCCTTCCCGCGAAGTGGCAGGCCACGTGATGCCCGGCCAGGTGTTCCCGCAAGGGCGGGGTCTCCCGGCGGCAGATATCCTGGCAGTACCGGCAGCGCCCCATGAAGCGGCAGGCGTCCGGGGGCTCGATGGGGCTCGGGACGTCGCCCTCCAGGATGATGCGTTCCTTCTTCACGTCCAGGCGCGCCACGGGAATGGCCGAGAGGAGCGCCTGGGTATAGGGATGCAGCGCCGTCGAGAAGAGCTCCTTGTAGTCGCAGAGCTCGACGACCTGCCCCAGGTACATCACCGCGATGCGGTCCGAGACGTGCTTCACCACGCTGAGGTTGTGGGAGATGAACACGTAGGTGTAGTGGAACTCGCGCTGAAGCTCGTTCAGCAGGTTCAGGATCTGGGCCTGGATGCAGACGTCGAGCGCGGAGACCGGTTCGTCCAGAACGATGAACTCCGGATTCAGGGCCAGGGACCGCGCGATGCCGATTCGCTGCCGGCGTCCGCCGTCCAGCTCGTGCGGGTAGCTGTTCTCCAGCCGCTCGGCCAGGCCGACCGTGCTCATCAGCTCGCGGATGCGCTTGCGCATCTCGGCCCTGCTTCTGTAGACTCTGTTGACGATCAGGGGCTCTGCGATGAGCTCCCAGACCGAAAGCCGGGGGTTCAGGCAGGAATAGGGGTCCTGAAAGACGATCTGCACGCGCTTGCGCAGCTCCTTCATCGTGGAGGCGCTCACCTTCGTCACGTCGGTGTAGCCGCCGCCCTCCCCGTCCTGGAGCAGGACCTTGCCCGCCGTGCTGTCCAGAAGGCGGATGAGGCACCGGCCCAGCGTGGACTTGCCGCAGCCGGACTCGCCCACCAGCCCCAGGGTCTCGCCCTTCTCGATGTCGAAGCTCACGTCGTCCACGGCGTGAAGCATCCCCCGCTTGGTGCTGAAGTACTTCTTCAGGTTCTCGACCCGGATGTAGGGTTTGTTGTCCGTCGTCATCATCGTCACCTCACCGGCCCATCATGCGCGCACGCACGGGACAGGACACGAAATGCCCCGGCTCCAGCTCGGCCGCCTCCGGCCGCACACGGGAACACGACTCCTCGGCCATGGAGCAGCGCGGGTGGAACGCACAGCCCGACGGGAGCTCCATCGGGTCCGGCATCAGGCCCGGGATGACCGACAGCTCCTCGACGTCCTCCTCCAGGTCCGGCACGGACTTGAAGAGCCCGATGGTGTAGGGATGCAGCGGATTGCCGTAGAGGGAGCGCTTGTCCGCGTACTCCACCACCCGGCCGGCGTACATGATCGCGACCTTGTCACAGATGTCCGCGACGATCCCGAGGTCGTGCGTGATAAGGATCATCGAGGCGTTGAACTGCCGTTTCAGCCTCTTCATCAGCTCCAGGACCTGGGCCTGGATGGTCACGTCCAACGCTGTGGTCGGCTCGTCCGCGATCAAAAGTCCGGGGTCGCAGGCAAGGGCGATGGCGATCACCACGCGCTGCTTCATGCCGCCGGAGAACTGGTGCGGATAGTCACGCATCCGCTCGCGCCGGATACCCACCAGCTCCAGCATGTCCCCCGCCCGCTCCAGGGCCTCCGCCTCGGAGACGTTCCGGTGCAGCCGGATCATCTCGGCTATCTGCCGGTCCACCGTCATGACGGGGTTGAGGCTCGTCATCGGGTCCTGGAAGATCATCGCGATCTTCCCTCCTCGGACGGTACGCATCTCCGCCTCGCTCTTCCTCAGCAGGTCCTCCCCCTCGAAGAGGATCTCCCCGGACCGCACCACGCCAGGCGGAGAGGGGATCAGACGCATGATGCCGAGCGCCGTGGTCGTCTTGCCCGCGCCCGTCTCACCGACGAAGCCCAAGGTCTCCCCGCGCCCCAGCTGGAGGTTCAGGCCCTCCACCGCGTGTACCGTCCCGCTGTCCGTCACGTACTGGATCGTCAGGTCCTTGACCTCCAGCAGGAGGTCCGCTTTGTTCTCAGTTCTTTCCATATTCGGCCTTTCCATTGACTCGGTTCCTCCCCTCCGCCCGCGTCAGCGCTTCAGCTTCGGGTCCAGCGCGTCGCGCAGGCCGTCGCCCAGGAAGTTCAGCGCGAGGATCGTGAACATGATCGCAAGCCCGGGGTAGAGCGTCAGATGCGGGAAGTCCCGGATGTACTGCCGCCCGCCGGAGAGCATGGCGCCCCACTCGGGGTTGGGCGGCTGGATGCCCAGCCCGATAAAGGAGAGCCCCGCCGCGTTCAGGATCGCCGAGGCCACGCCCAGCGTGGACTGGACGATGATCGGGGCCATGCTGTTGGGGATGATGTGCTTCAGGATGATGCGCAGGTCGGAGCTGCCGACGGACCGCGCCGCCTCGACGAACTCCATGCCGCGAATGGAGAGCACCGATCCGCGCACGATGCGGGCGTAGGTCGGAACCGCCGAGACGCCCACCGCGATCATCAGGTTCATGAGGTTGGCTCCGAGGGCCGCTATGATGGCGATGGCCAGCAGGGTCTGAGGGATGGAGAGCAGCACGTCCATCACGCGCATGATCCCATTGTCGACCCAGCCACCGTAGTAGCCGGCCGTCGCCCCCAGCATCCCTCCAACCACCAGGGCGATGCCCACGGCGATGAAGCCGACCTGCAGGGAGACGCGGGCGCCAAAGATCAAGCGGCTCAGGATGTCGCGCCCAAACTCGTCCGTGCCCAGCCAGTGCTCCGCGGACGGGGTCTCGAAATTGTGAGCCAGATCCTGCTTCGCGAAGTCGTAAGGGGCCAGGACATCGGCAAAGATAGCGCAGAAGATCAGCAGCAGAATGACCGCCAGGCCGAACATGGCCAGGGGGCTTTTGCTCAGCCGGAAAATAACTTCGGCGAAGGGGCCGCGCCGCCTGCGTCCCGTGCCCTTCACTGGAGCGTTCAGGGCATCCGTATTGGCGTTCGTCATGATGTCTCCTCCCTACTTGTACTGCGCCTTGATGCGCGGGTCGATGTAGGCGTAGACCAGGTCAACCAGAAGGTTCACGATGCTGAAGGCGATCGCGATGAAGAGCACCCCGCCCTGAACCATGGGGTAGTCGCGCTGCATGATCGAGGTGACCATGAGGCGGCCGACGCCGGGGATGGCGAAGATGGACTCCGTCAGAATGGCCCCCGCCAACAGATGGCCGAACTGGAGGCCGCAGAGGGTCACCACGGGGATCAGCGCGTTGTGCAGTGCGTGCACCCATATGACGACGGACTCCTTCTGTCCCTTGGCGCGGGCGGTACGAATGTAGTCCGCGCGGACGACCTCCAACATCGAGGAACGCGTCATGCGCGTCACCATGGATATGGCCTGGGCCGACAGCGAGACGGCTGGCAGGATCATGGCCTTGAACGTGCCGAACCCGGAGGAGGGCAGCCAGCGCAGGCGCACCGAGAAGAGCAGGATGAGCAGCAGGCCCAGCCAGAAGACCGGCATGGACAGGCCGATCATGGCGAAGATCATCGTGATGGTGTCGAAGAGTGAGTATTGTTTGATCGCGGAGAGTATCCCGCAGGGGAGCCCCACCAGGATGGCGATCACCATCGCCAGGGCCGAGAGCTTCAGGGTGGCGGGGAACGCGGCCAGGACCTCTTGGGCGACCGACCGCTTGGTGACGTAGGAGCGGCCGATGTCCCCCTTCGTCACGGCCTTCCAGACGTAGTTTCCGAACTGCACCAAAAAGGGGTCGTTCAGTCCCTCGCGGTTACGGAACTCCTGGACCGCCTCCTCGGTGGCCAGGTCCCCCAGAACCATGCGCGCCGGGTCGCCGGGCGTCAAGTAGAGCAGGGTGAAGACGCAGAAGGCCACGCCGAGCAGGACAGGGATCAGGAACAGGACACGGCGAACGATGTATCGTAGCATCGCGAGACTTCCTTCCTTTCCATGGGAAATTTCTTCTCCACGGCAAAATCTCCTTACGGTCGTTCAGATACGTCGGCAGGGAGGGCAAGAGAAGCCCTCCCTGCCGACAAAACCCCTCGGGGGACAAAGACTTTCTGTCCCAGGGACGCTCAAGCGTGCGCTACTCCTCGAAATAGGCCGTGGCGAAGGTGTGGACGTCGAAGGGATTGCTGACGAACCCCTTGACGGTCTTCTGGACCCCGACGAGGGACTCGTCGTTATGCAGAAGGATCATCGGGCACACCTCGTTGATGTAGAGCTGCATGTCCTTGTAGGCCTTTTCGCGGTCCGGGCCGTCGGGCATGGCCCGCCCTTTGGCCAGCAGCTCGTCCAGCTTCGCGTCGCTGAAGAAGGTGTAGTTCGTGCCCGCCCCGGTCTCGAGCAGTCCGGCCACGGCGTAGTCCGGGTCGGGGACGGAGAGGCCCCAGCCCAGGAGGAACAGGTCATGCTCCTTACTCTGCAGGCCCTGGATGTAGGCCCCCCACTCCAGGACCTTGATCTCGGCGTCGATGCCCAGCTCCTGAAGCTGCGAGTGGATGATTGTCGCCATATCGACGCGTTCCTTGCGCTCATTGGTCCAGATCTGGATCTTCAGCTCCTTGGGGTCGACTCCGGCCTCCGCGAAGAGCTTCTTGGCCGCCTCGACATCCCGCGCGTGCGCCGGAAGCTCGGCGTCGATGGAGTACTTGATCCCCGACGGAATCAGCGTGCGCGGCGTCTTCCCCACGCCGCGGAAGACGGCCTTCTGGATGCCCACGGTGTCGAGCGCCGCGCTGAAGGCCTTACGCACGCGGGGGTCATCGAAGGGCTTCTTGGTCGTGTTGAAGCCCATGTAGGTGGTGGAGGCCAGGGGCTTGCGCTGAAGGACCAGGGCCTCGTTCTCCTCGATGCGCGAGATGTCGTTGTTGATAATGGGGTAGGCGATGTCCACCTCGCCGGTCTCGAGCCCCACCGTGCGCGCCGTCGGCTCCGGGATGGAGCGGAGCACGAGGGTCTTGAACTTCACCTTCTCGCCCCAATAGTCGTCGAAGCGCTCCAGGGTGTACCGGTCGCTCTTCTGCCAGCTCAGGAACTTGAAGGGGCCGGTGCCGACCGCCGTACCGGCGGGCGTGCCGTAGTTCTCGCCCTGAGCCTCGACCTCCTTCTTGTTGACGATGGAGCCCCAGCTGTGGGCCAGGGAGGCGAAGAAGGGGAAGTTCACCTTCTTGAGGTGCAGGACGACCGTGTAGTCGTCCAGAACCTCGACGCTGTCCAGGTCCTGGGAATAGGTTTTGATGTGGGCCCCCAGGTCCGTGGTGGCGCGCTCCAGCGAGAACTTGACGTCCTCCGCCTTCAGCTCCTCGCCGTTGTGGAACTTCACGCCCTTGCGGAGGTACATCTTGTACGCCGTGTCGGAGACAAACTCCCACTTCTCGGCCAGACCGGGGCGGAAGGTGCCGTCGTCGTTCAGGAAGATGAGGGTGTCGTAGACCTGATGACAGGCGCGGGAACTGGGATAATCGTTGTGACGGACGGGATCGAACGTGGTCGCGTCGTACTGGTCGGCCACGACCAGCGTGTCCCGCTGTTCCTTGGCCGCCGGCTGTTTTTCGGGCGCAGCGGGTTCCATCGGCGCCATCGGCTGCTCCTGGGACTTGAAGTACATAAACCCTCCAATTGCAAGGACCAGCACCACGAGCAGCAACACTAAGTTATTCTTCTTCAAAGCTATCCTCTCCTCTTTTCATTTTCCCCCCGAGGCCGGAGGGATGGAAAACTCAAAAGGAACGGCCCCTCAGCGGCTGTAGACCTCCGCGCCGTCGATGAAGGTCTTGACGACGTGCGTCCGCGCATCCAGAGGGTCCCCATCCCAGACCGCCAGGTCGGCGTCCTTGCCGGGCTCGATGGACCCCATCCGCTTCTCCAGCCCCAGATGCTCGGCGGCGTACAGGGTCACCGCCCTCAGAGCTTCGTCCGGGGGCAGCCCCGCCTTCACGGCCAGAGAGGCGCAGACGATCTGATGCTCGATGGGGATGACCGGGTGGTCCGTGATGATGCAGAAGTGGACCCCGGCCCTCCAGAGTGTCACGGGCGTATCCCAGGACTTGTTGCGGAGCTCTATCTTGGGTTTCGACGAGAGCGTCGGCCCCACAGCGGCAAAGACCTTCTTCTCCGCCAGCCAGGGCGCGATGAGGTGTCCCTCCGTGCAGTGCTCAATGGTGTAGCGCAGGGAAAACTCCTCGGAGATGCGGACCGCCGTCTGGATGTCGTCCAGGCGATGACAGTGCACCCGGAGCGGCATCGTCCCGTCCAGGACGGAGAGAAGCGCCTCCAGCCCCAGGTCGCGGTCGAAGGGCTCCCCCTTCTTTG
>CAJPSE010000099.1 GCA_905373185.1 uncultured Fretibacterium sp. | reverse complement strand
AGCGAAATGCCTTACACAGATTCCGCAGCTCGAGCATAAAGAAAACACCTCGTCTCCTGATCCGGAAAAGCGGTTGGGTAAAAATCCGGATCCTCGGTGCTGCAACGTGGCATTGCACTGGAACAGCGGGGATAGAAAGGGCATCCGGAGTCTCCGACCCACTCTCTGAGAGCTGTCGGAATGGGGACGAGGCCGTTATGGGGCAGGGCGCCCAGGAGCCCTGCAGTATAGGGATGTGCGGGCTTGGAGAGGATCTTCGCACAGCTTCCGCGTTCTACGATCCATCCCCGGTACATGACGAAAAGATCGTCGCAGAGTTCCTGAGCCAGCCTCAGATCATGGGAGATGATCAGCATCGAGCCTATTTGGGACGCGACGTCTCGGAACATGATGGCCATCTCCTGGACCAGGGAGGGGTCGAGTCCTTTGGTCGGCTCGTCCGCCAGGACCCACCGAGGCGACCGCAAGAGGGCCAAGGCTATCAAGACACGCTGGTTCATGCCTCCGCTGAGTTCAAAAGAGTAGCTATCCATAACGCGTCCCGGATCCCGGAACCCCAGATGCTCCAACATGTTCGAGATGGTTATGCGTGCCTGCCTCCGAGAAACGGGATTGATTGCATCGAGGAGGATTTTTCCTATCCTTCGGCTGGGGTTCAGGGATTCGTAAGGGTTCTGTGGAATGAGTGCGATCTCCCGGCGGCGCAGAGAGCGAAGTTCTTTACCCTTTGCCTGTAGCAAATCCCGTCCTTTGTACAGGCACTGACCGGATACAAGCGCGTTCCGGGGAAGCATGCGAAGCAGGGCCGTCCCCAGCACCGATTTGCCGCATCCACTTTCCCCGACGATCCCCGAGATGCGGCCCTCCCGAAAAACTGCGGTCACACCTTTGAGCACCTCTATTTTCCTTCCGGGATAGACGAAGTCCACCCTCAGCTTTGAAACCTCTATCATCGTGGGCGCCCCCTGAGTCATGACAAAAATTCGTCGAATCGAACGTCAATTCGGTCACGCAGGATGTCACCCAGAATGTTCAGGCTCACCGAAAGGGCGAAGATACAGCCGCCTGGCGCCAGCACCAGCAGGGGATAAAGGCGGAAGTAGCTTCTTGCATCGTTGACCATGACACCCCAATCCGGCGTAGGGGGCTGAATGCCCAGGCCCAGGAAGCTCAATGACGCCACGGACAGGATGACTCCCCCCAGTCGGCTGGAGAACAGGACCGCCACGTTCCCCAGGATATTGGGCAGGATATCCGAAAAAAGAATTCGGAGAGGCCTTGCCCCAGCCGTCCGGGCGGCGTCCACATAACTCTCCCGGCGCAGTTTCATCACTTCGCTGCGCACGATTCGGGAGAACCCAACCCAGGATTTCAGAACCAGCCCTGTCAGGACGGCCCCGATTCCGCCTCCCAGGATTCCCACCAGGGCGACAAGAAAACAGAGGTCCGGGATACCCTGAAAGATGCTTGCTATGATGTTGAAGAACCAGTCGAAAGGGCCTTCGAAATAACCACTGAGCATTCCGATCAGCAACCCCATCAGCATCGAAAGGGACGTTGCGATCAAGGCAAGGACGATCGATTCACGGCCTCCGTAGAGCACCCGGCTGAGCAGGTCTCTGCCAAGGCTGTCGGTACCCCAGGGATAGACGTCCCCTGGTCCCCGAAGCCGGGCTGCCATATTGATGGTGTTTGGATCGTGGGGCGCGATCCATGGCGCCGCGGCGCTCAGCGAGAGGATGAAAACCAATACGGCGGTCGTGAGAATGACCTTCATAGGCTTCTTCATGGATGTATCCTCAGTCTCATTTTGGGATTCAGCCAGAATCCAATCAGGTCGACGAAAAAGCTCAGCAGGATATAAATTGTTCCCGTCCAGAGCACGTATCCCTGCACCACAGGATAGTCCCTGCCGGAGATGGCGTCCAGTACGTACTTCCCGATCCCCGGAACGGCGAAGATCGTCTCGACCACAACGGCCCCTCCAAGGATTCCCCCGAAGTGATTTCCCACCTGGACCATCACGGAGGAGAGCGAGTTGCGTAAAGCGTCGATGCAGAGCAGACGCACCTCCCCGATACCGACCGAGCGGGCTGCCGTGATGTAGTTTTTTTTCATCTCCTCCAGGACCGAGGAGCGGGTCAGACGGGAGATGAGCCCGATACTTCCGCAGGAAAGGACAACGCAGGGAAGAAGTGCCTGCGCCGGGCTGCCGAACCCGTTGGAGGGCAGGTACCTCAATCGCTCCACAAAAATATTGATCAACACGATAGCGAGCCAAAACCCGGGGATTGAAAGCATTCCGGCCAGGAGGACCCCCAGTATGGAATCGAGCCATTTCCCGCTGAAATAGGCGCGCAGCAGGCCCAGGGGTACCCCGAGCGACAGGGTCAGAAGCAGGGACGCACAGGCCAACTGCAGGGTGGCGGGCAGGCGTTTGGCGAGCTCGTCGAAGATATCCGTGCGGGTGAGATAGGACTTGCCCAGATCCCCTCTCAGGGCCCTGTTCAGCCACAAAACATACTGGACGAGAATGGGTTTGTCCAGCCCCATTCGCTGCCGATAGTCCTCGATCGCACTTTGAGAGATGCTTTCGTGACCCGACTCTCCGAACATCTGCATGACGGGATCGCCTGGCGCCAGTATCCCCAACAGAAAGGCGAGGAGGGATATACCCAGCCACACGGGAATGACGGCAATCAAGCGCTTCAGGGTATATTTCAAAAAAAACAAATTGCTCCTCCTCGTTCCTGTCAGGAAAGGGTAACAAGAGCCCTTGTTTTCGAAGACTGGGGGAGTTGAATGCGAATTGGTCCCTATTTCACCCAGCGCAGGGTCTCCAGTGTCTGACCGTACCGTTCGGGGCCATAACCTGTGAGCTTGACGTTGTTGACTGTCAGCCAGCAACCATCCAGCAGAGGAATGGCCGGCAGATCCTCGGCCGCGAGGTCCTGGAGCCGATTGTACACTTCCCGGCGTTTGACCATGTCCGGCTCATTCCGGATCGAATCGATCAAAGCCTCCGCCTCTTTGTTGTAATAACCGCAGCCATACACGGTATTGCTGCTCCCCGTGCCGTACATTCGCCCCTCAAGGACGGTAAAGGGCTCTGAATTGGGCATCCCGGACGTGTGAAGCACCGTGTCGAACCGGCCGGACCTGCGGTGTTCGGTCGCCGCCGCCGTATCCATGATTGTGATGGTCGCGTCCAGACCGATATCGGCCAGGACCGCCTGGAGATATTCCGCAAGTTCCTTATAGGGTTCCCGTGCGAGCATCCCGGACGGGATGAGGATGTCGATCTTCTCCCGTTTCCCCTCGAGCGCCTCCGCAACGAGCTTCCTGGCCTTTTCCAGGTCGTGGGTTATGGGGATTTTCTTGCTGAAGGGCGATGCGGCACTCAGGATATTTGCCGTCGGGAAACAGTACCCTCCAAAGAAGCTTTCGTTGATGGTGTCTCTGTCGATGGCCAAGCTGATGGCCTGCCTCACCCTGACGTCGTCCAGCGGGAAATGTTTGTGGTTCACGGACAGGAAGTGCGGGACCGAGGAGATGCAGGAGGCGACGTGGAACCTGGGGTCCTTGGCCAGTTCCCGAGCCAGTGTCGGCGTGATCCCTCCAAGGTCGAGCACGCCCATGATCTCCTCCGATTTCAGGGCGCTGAACCGGGTATTGGCGTCGGGAATGATGTTGATCCTGATCCTGGAAGCCCCAGATTTTTGTCCCCAATAATTCTCGTTGCGCTCCAAGACGAGGTGTTGTCCGCGTACCGCCTCGACGAGCCTGAAGGGCCCCGTGCCTTGAGGCAGGCCGTTGAAATCCCCCTCCTGGGTCCCGTCAAAACACCTGGGGCTGTACATCGGACTCCCGAAGTTCGTCATATAGTAGGGCAACGTGCTGACCGGCTTTTCGAAATGGAATTTAACGGTAAGGGCATCCAGCTTCTCGATCTTTTGGAAGCCGGGGTAGACTGCCTTCATGTCGAAAGTGTAAAAGGGCGAGGGCTTCCTCGACCCAGGAAAATCAAGCCAGTGTTTGACATTTGTCACCACGGCATCCGCGTCGAATTTCTCTCCGTCGTGGAAACTCACCCCATCTCGAAGTTTGAATGTCCATTCCGTATAGTCGGAATTGGGGAGCCAGGCCACTGCAAGTTTGGGCTTGGGTTCCCCGTCTTGGCCGTTCTCGATCAGGGGTTCCCAAACCTTTAGTGTGTAGGTGCAGTAATAGGGATCCTTTTCTCCAGGGGCAAGTTCGCGGCTGGCGCCCATGATGATCGTCTTTTCGGTTTCGGGCTTCTCCTGCGCGAAGCTCCCCGCAGGAAGCGGCATCCCTGAAAGAAGCAGCCCCGCAAGGAACATCCAGAACCCCATAAAACCCACTATCGATTTGTTCCCACTCGTTTTCATGAAAATCCTCCTTTTTCTCGGAGCAGCGTTTTTCTCGGGTCAGCGGCGGTGAGCGTCTGCGGCGACGAAGGAGAGCCCCGCCCTCGTCAGGGCCTCCGCGGTCGTGTTCACGGCCTTGTGCTTCAGCATATAGTTTCCCATCAGGACATCCATCTCGCCGGACGCCTCTATCTCCTTCCTGTCCCGGAAGTAGTCGAAAATGTCCGAGGGGTGGGCCAGGTCCTTTTCGTCCTCCGGGTTCCCTCCCTCGTGTTTGGCGGAGATGTTGGGGATGGTCCTTGCAAGCTCGACGAGGCCGGCCCGCCGGTCATAGGGCTGCCGGACGATGCTCTTCCACGTCTCCGTAATGTGGTGCTCGATGCGGACCTGATCCTCGAGCCCCAGGTCCTTTCGCACGGCCGCGGCGCGGGCCAGGTTGTCGTCGTCGATGGAGTTGGACAGGTTGAAACCGGAGAGAGGGGTGGAGCCGTCGTCGCGCGCGAACATGCGCGCGGCCAACAGGGTCCAGAGGACGGCGTAGGGATTGTCGTTGCCCATGAAGACCGAGATCTTGAATCGGATGTTCACGCCCAGCCGATAGAGGAGATAGCCCAGGAAGACGGTGCCCGGGTTGATGTTCAGCACCTCGTCTACGCCGTAGTTCACGTAGTAGTACAGGGCCTCGTCCACCCACTGGAGCGGATGCCCGTTTGGCTGGCCGATGCCACCGAAGTAGCCCGTCAGGGTCTCCGGTCCCCCGAGGTGCACGTTGGAGCCGTCCGTCCCCTTTGTGTCCAGTGTCTCGACGCAGGAGGCCCCCAGGATCTTCATGGCGGCTCGGACCGCGGGAAGATCGCCCCCGTCCGCTTCCTGTTCCTTCATCTTTCGGACGCGAATGAAGCGGCCCGGGAGTACCTCACCCCTTTCGATGCACTGCCGGGCTTCGACGACGATCCAGGGGAAATATTGCAGGGCGCTGATCTCCAGGGTTACCGGCCTTGCCGCATCGTACTCCCAGGCGGGGCGCTCGGGGCTGACTCTGGCTCGATAAGATGAGATTGGGATGAACTTTCCCTCCTCGCGCGCCGTCATGAGCCACTCGAGATCCTCGATATAGGGGGAGTTCAGCCTTTCGAGCCGCCTCAAAAGGCTTTCGATGCGGCCGGCCTCCCGTGCCCTGGCGTTGATCTCCTCCACCGAACCGTACTTGGCGACCACCCGCCGCAGGTCCCCGAGCAGGGGGTTGTCGGGGTTCGTCAAAAATGCGTTGAGTCCCTCCATGACGGACGGACCGACCTGAAAATCCTGGCTCCTCACGATATACTCCTCCTTTTCGTTTCCCCTCCGTCCTCGCGGGATGACGCCTTAGGGGCTGAATATCATTATAGCGTCGATTTCCTGTGTATAATCCTGTGTATAATTGGGAGGAAATGTGAGACTCGATGTCTCGTTTTTTGTGACGGACGAAAACTCGGAAAATCGAATGGGCGGGGAGAGTCGAGATGGACGAGAAGCGGATGGTTTGGGACGTTGCCGAGGAACTGTGGAAGGTTTTGCGGGCGAACGAGAAGAGGTTCATGACCCTGACCGCGGTGAAGGAGAAATTGAGTTCACAGCTTCGCAGACATCTGGGGATGACGGGTAGGAGGCTGACGGCCCCGAGCCTGAAAAAGATTTTGGAGCCCCATCTGGACGAGGCGCTGGAGATCCGAACGAACGGCCGCTATACCTATCTCGTCGCCGTCGGGGATCCGGGGGATCTGATTACGGATTTTATCGAAAAAAATCCCGGACGGCTGGCCGGAGGGCTGGCCGCCTCCCTGCCCTTCAGGAAGGCGGAATTTTTGAATCTGCTCAATGGTCTGATGAAGGAGGGGCGCCTTTACGCCGTTCTCAAGGAGGATTACAAGGCGCGTTTCTTCGTCTCCGAGGGGGCGGGGGGTATGGC
>CAJPSE010000098.1 GCA_905373185.1 uncultured Fretibacterium sp. | reverse complement strand
GCCCGCCGGGCGCCGGGTCCTGGACCTGATGCAGACCGCCGCCGGGGCGGTGATGTAGGGGAGCACGCAATTTGACAACCGAACAGCAGGGTTTGAGGGCAACACAGCAAAAGGAGATGAATTGATGGCGACATTCAACATCCTTGTTGCAATGGACGACTCAGGCGAACTCCAGTCTTTGGGGTTGTCGCTGGGGCTTGATGAACCTCTGTTGGTCTACGACAAGAGCTTTATCGGGACACGCAGCAAGAACGGGGGGGTCTCGTCAAAGAAGGCAAAGGACTTCCTCTCGTCCGCGAGAAACTTCCCGCAGGTCGCGCGTCTGCTTCTGGCCCTTGAGGTTTTAGGCCTAAAGGGTGCGGCCGAAGGGCTCGACGAGTCTGCGAGGTGCTTCCGAAGGTTACTCGATGCACGCTTGAAGGAAGAGGATTCCAAAATCAGTTAGACCCGGTGCTGTTAATTTAACACCAACACCACCCCCTACCTGCATAAACTCAGCGGGGAAAATAGTGGCGAAAATTTTGTGCCTTTCGAGATCCACAAGAGCAGCGTTAAGGGTCTGCTTATCGCACTTAAAATCCGACATGATTTTCTCTTCATTGAACTCCAGAACCATCGAGGCACAGTGCACGGTCCCCCAGATTTTATTGTCGCACAAAAAATCGTAGCTGCTTTTCAGTATGGCAACTTCGAGCGGAGTCAAAGCCTTGATGATTTCAATGAAGGCTGGATAGAAAGAGTCATCGTTGAAATCACCACTGAGATGCTTAGTGAAGATTTTTTTCAGCAGGTCGCGCAGTGGTGGTTTTTCTTCTTCCCCCAGAGCATTAATAAGCATCAAGGGAATTTTTAATTCCTGCTCAAAATATCGTTGGATATCTACTTTGAGTCCTCGTTGCGCAAGCCCCTCAGCTATATCATTAACGCCAGCACAAACATTGTCAAACTTGCGTTTCATGGCTTCCCTTCCCCAAGAGGGGAAATGTGTGCGAATGAAATCCAAGATTCCTTTTGCACTCTCTTTTGCCAGTTCTTTCCCAATAGTTTCAAGCATACCCCTCACCGCCTCTCCTTCACGTCGCTGCGTCCCACCAGGTAGTCCAGCGACACGTCGAAGAAGTCCGCAAGGGCGATAAGGGAATCATAAGACGGTTTTGCCGCCC
Organism: uncultured Fretibacterium sp.; assembly: GCA_905373185.1. Lineage (GTDB taxonomy): Bacteria > Synergistota > Synergistia > Synergistales > Aminobacteriaceae > CAJPSE01. Next base: position 5,228 of record CAJPSE010000098.1, on the reverse strand, counting down.
CGGCTTCAAGTTTTTGGTAGCTTCGTTCTGTGATCTTCAAAAACTCCGCAACTTGTTTTTGCGTTGAGCCATTGTCATAACGCAGTTTGCGTAAATGCTCAAAGAAAACGAACATGACGACACCTCACACTTGACACGAACTAAAGGACGTATTAGAATGTGAGCAACACGAACTTAAAGACGTGTTATTCACCAAGGAGGACGGTGATCCATGAGAGAAGCACTCATCCAGGCACGCAACACAAAAGGGCTGACGCAAGAGCAAGTTGCGGCAGCGGCAAATATCAGCACAAGGCAATACCAAAAGATTGAGGCAGGCAAGTGCAAGCCCAACGTGGAGACGGCAATCTCCATCGCGAAGTACTTGGGTTGCAACGTGACCGACCTCTTCGACCCCGCGGCGGCAACCGCAGAGGACGACGCGCAAGACGATTATACCGCCCCTGCCCCTCGGACGGGGGCGGGGATGAAGGAAGCCGTGCAGGCTGCGGCGGAGCTGTCGGAGGTCAGCTCGAGCGAGATGGTGAGGGCGGCCCTGGACTTCACGGACGGCCGGGCGGACACGCCCGCCGGGCGCCGGGTCCTGGACCTGATGCAGACCGCCGCCGGGGCGGTGATGGGGTAGGAGGTGACTTATGGAGGGCGAGCTGACCCTGCGGCTGAGCCGTAAGGATATCAACGCAATAGCGGATCGAGTCTGCGAAAAGATGCTTCCCGTTCTGCGCCCGCCGGAGCCCCCTGCGAGCCCGGAGGACCTGATGACCGCCAAGGAGGTGCAGAAGTTCTTGAAGATCAAGCCGACCGCCTTCTACGAGTGGGTCAAGAACAAAATCCTTCCTGAAGGGATTCTCGTGGGGCCGAAGATGCGTCGGTGGCGGCGCGAGGACATTGTGAACTGCACGAGAGACGAGAAAGGAGACGCCTGAGCGGAGGTGGTGGAATGCCATTAATCGTCGTGCTGGTGTTGATTCGGCTGATTCTGTGGTGGTACGACTAAAGGAGGTAGTGCCATGAAGATTCGCGAGCTTTTCAGAGGTTTTCGGAAGCTGCGCCGGCGCCCGGTGATCACGCGCGAGGTGATGGAGCTGATGGCAAAGACCGGGTGTTTCTCCGGCCCGTGGAAACGCAGGGGGACTTTCCGGGACCATGCCCGGCGCTTCCTGGAGCGATACGCCGACGGCAACCTGCGCGCCAGGGGAGAACTTGTCGCCATGACCGTGGGCGAGCTGAGAACCATGGCGCGCGTCTCGGAGCTCTGGTGATGTCCGGCCTGTTGGAGAGCCTGCCCCAAAGCAGGGAGGCCTTGGGGATTCTCACACGGACACCGGCCCGCAGATCGCCGGGCGAAAACAGGGAGTACGTCCGCGCGCTCCTCCCGCTGCTGGCCGAGGCACGGCGCAAGGGGCACGGCTTCGTGAAGATCGCCGAGACCTTGGGGCGGCATGGTGTTCTGATCTCCCGGTGCGTCTTGGAGCGACACTACAAGGCCCTGACCGAGGAGGCGAAGATGGAGGGGCCGGAGACGCCGCAGGAGGCCGGAGCACTCGAAGAGGCGGCCCCGGAACCGAAGGAGGAGACGACTGCCGAGGTTTCGCCCACGGCCCCGGAGCGGGACTCTGGGGAGCAGGAGCAGCCCGAGGACCCCTACGGCTTCATCGTCGGAGAGTCCTACCGGCTGCACGTCACGAAGAAGGACGGGACCGTTCGCACCTTGGTGGCTCAGTACGAAGGTTTCTGGAACGGGCAATATTCCTTCACCTACCAGCACCACACCGGTCTCCGGGATTGGACGGTGACGCCTGCGGCAATGCGGCACTACGAGATCACGCGGATATGAGAAAAGCCGCCCATGCGGACGGCTCACCCGGAAAGAGGTATACGGCGCTGCAACGCCTCGCCTCTATTTTAGCACGAGAGAGGTGTCGTTATGGCAACACTGGATCGGGAACAGATTCTTGAGATTGTCGGCGATTTTCTGGCCGACCAATGGGAGAACTTCAATCAACATGCGGAGGAGTTTTTGGGATATCGCCCTTCGGAGGAGGTGCTTCAGGCTGCCTGCCCGGAGATTTTTGGAGAGGAGTGACCCGCATGAACGCAAAAGTTGACCTGGACCTGTCGACCCTGGGGAATCTGAATCAGGAGGTTCGCGGCCTGTTGCCCCTGCTGCTGAACAGTATCCCGATGGACGACGACAAGACCAAGGCAAAGCTGAACATCAGCATCGAGCTCAAGCGACTGCCCGATTCGGCCACTGGCGTCGCGGTGTCGTATTCCGCCAAGCCGGTCTATCCCAAGAAAGCACAGTCCATGTTGTGCCGCGCCGATCTGACCGGGAACCTGTCCGTCGACCTCGAGGACCTGCCGGAGCGCAATCTGCCCTTCACGGAGATGAATTGGACAGCTTCGCCAAGCTGGTGATGGCGAAGGCCGTCAAGGAGAACTGCATTGTTTTCTGCAACGAGAAGGGTTTTCATGCGATCCTCGACGACACCGTTCAAGATCGGGAACAGGACTCCGTGAGCTATGGTTTTGCGCCTTCCGTCCAGGCTCAGGAGTGGAAAAAGATACTCGACGGCGGTCATGTCTTTGACGTGAAAGGGTTGGTCGATTTCCTGAAGCGCCGCGAGGAGAACGAGATCGCGGACATCGACCGTCTGCTCTTCGCCGTCTCGAACTTCAAGTACGTGACGAACGTCCGGGGAGACTTTTCTTTCGACGATCGCAACAACTACACCTTCAACGTCAAGCTCTCTGACGGCGAGGGAACGGTCCGAATCCCCAAGGTCATCACGGCGAATATCGAGCTTCTTAACGGTTCCGATTTCCGCCAGGATATCGAGATCGAGGTGGAGGTCGAGCGTCCGAAAGACCCCTCCGAGCGGCCCTGCTTCCTCCTCTCCTGTCCCAAGTACCTCCGCTATTACAAGGCGGCGATCGACCGGGAAAGCACCCTGCTACCCGAGCAGCTTCCGGGCTACATGATCGTCCGGGGCAGCTGCTGAAACGAAATGACTGCCGGGAGGAAGGCCATTCTCCCGGCGCTTTGACATGGAGGAGGAAATGAAGAAGGTCTATGTTGCTCATCCCCTGCGCGGGGATACTCGTGATATCCAAACCATTTTCGGCAATATTTCCAAGGTCGACGATCTGCTCCGCCAGCTGGCGGCAAAGCACGAAAATGACGGCATCCTGTTCCTGTCACCCATTCATGCCTTCGCTTTCATTTCGGCGCTTGGGCCGGACGAGTGGGTGCTGGGGCAGTGCAGGGAGCTTTTGTCCCTGGCCGACGAGATTTGGGTATTCGGGGATTGGGAACATTCCGAAGGCTGTCGGATGGAAGTCGAGCACGCCAAAAAGCTGGGCATCACGGTCGTCTTCGAGGACGGCCGTTTTGGCTGCGTTTAAAATCGACGGCTCCCGGTGGAGGCCGCAACAGAAACCTGTCTGGGCTCGTCCAGCAATATTACGAGGATATTGTCTCGGCAATGAAGGAGGAATAAACAATGTCTGAGCGCAAAATCCTGGCTTTCTACAGCCCCTATCCAAGGGCAGGGAAAACGACGGCGTGCGACGGTATCACGTCCCCGCATGGGGTTCGGCGATGTTCTTTTGCTGATCCCGTGAAGGGGCTTGTCTCCGCTTTATATTCTCAATTTCATGGTATTCAGCCTTCTACCATAACAGACTTCATGTTTTTGCCACCATTGCCCGACTTTTTGGTGCCGGATTTCTTGGTAGCTTTTGAGCGTGCGGGGGAAGATGTCTGGCGACAAATTTGGGTGGAGTTCATGCGCCGACAAATCAAGGCGGCCATTGAGGAGTTTTTTCTTATCGATGACCTTCAGACACCGGATGAGTACGAGATGCTTCGGAAAGAAGGTGCGAAGATCGTCCGAATCACCGTACCGGGCAGGAAAATTTTCTGGGGTAGGAAAATTGGGCTCCTGGAGAATCATCTCTACGACGCCAAATTCGATGCCGAGTTGGAGAATACGATGGACAACTTATCTATCTTCAACGCGAAGGTTTGGACGATGGTAGAGGAGCTATGGCGATGATCTGCCGCAATTTAGAACTGGAAATGATCCTTCCGAGGCATCCCCGACCGGGTGGCGAGGCTGAAAGCCCTGGGGAACGCGGTAGTGCCGCAACAGGCTTATCCGATCTTCCGGGCGATTGCGGAGATAGACAAGGAGGCGTAACCATTTTGGGATACCAGGAATTTCTCGAACAAAAAATCAAGGTGGCCAGCCTCAACGGCCTGGAGTGCAAAGCGGATGAGATCAGCATCATCCTCAAGCAGCACCAGAGAGATATCGTCCAATGGGCGGTACGCGGTGGGCAGCGGGCTATCTTCGCTCAATTCGGGCTCGGCAAAAGCCTGATTCAGCTCGAAATCATGCGGCTGATACACCACAAGACGGGAGGCAAGACACTGATCGTTTGCCCCTTGGGCGTTCGTCAGGAGTTCATGCGGGACAGCGCGATGATCGGGACGCAGTTGAAGTTCATCCGTCGTCCCGAAGAAATGGACGGGCACGTGCACTACGTCACGAACTACGAAAGCGTTCGGGACGGGAAACTGGACCCGAATATCTTTACGGCGGTGTCCCTGGACGAGGCTTCTGTGCTTCGATCTTTCGGGAGCAAGACATATCAGGAGTTCCTGACGCTGTTCGCTTCGGTGCCCTATAAATTTGTGGCGACGGCTACGCCGAGCCCCAACCGCTACAAAGAGCTAATCCATTATGCGGGGTTCCTTGGGGTTATGGATACGGGTCAGGCGCTTGCACAGCCATTGAGCTCACCAGTTTTAACGCCTGATGGCTGGCGTCAGATGAGAGACATAAGACCGGGTTGCGAGGTCATCGCTGCAAATGGCAATCCGACGAAAGTGCTTGCAATCAATCCACGCGGACGAGAAAAGGTTTACAGGGTCACGTTCAGCGACGGCACATGTACCAGGTGCACCGAAGATCACCTTTGGCTGACACAAACGCAATACGAGCGCAACAACACCAAAAGGTACTTAAAGCGAAATCCAGACGCCGACGATTCAAAATACTGGACTGTAAAAAGCACTGGCGAAATCATGAAAACGCTGAAATGTCCTTCGACCGGAGCGAATAATCACATGATCCCGATGGTGGAGCCGGTGCAGTTTACACCCCGAAAAACCCAAATTGACGCGTGGCTGATGGGGTATCTGCTTGGCAATGGGAATA
>CAJPSE010000097.1 GCA_905373185.1 uncultured Fretibacterium sp. | reverse complement strand
GACGCCGGCCCGGGCCGCAGCGAGGACTTCGCCCTGATCGACGAGGACCTCCTCTGCAGGGCCCTCAGGGACTCCCGACTCTGCCTCGACCTGAAGGAGGGAGGCTCCGAAGCCGCTCCCCTTCCCTGAGCCCCGTTCCTCATTCGCCTCAAAAGCTTTCGCGCGGTTCAGGCCCCTCAAGGCGATTCCTGCGGCTGCGGGGGCTTAAATTTTTCGCAAAATGTTATGACCTCCACGCATGGCGGATATCCTCATCCTTCATGCGTTCTTCCTGTTGCATGCTGTGAGGCGCGCTGCGGGCCGGCCTCGACCGCCGGCCCGCGCTTCAAGCGATAAAGCGTTCAATGCAACTTCGATACCAACGGAAGGTGGTTTTATCATGTCTGAACAGGTTGGACAAAAGCGCGAAACCTGGGGCAGCCGCATCGGCTTCATCCTCTCCGCGGCAGGCTTCTCCATCGGCCTCGGAAACATCTGGCGTTTCCCCTATCTGACAGGGACCTACGGCGGCGGCGCGTTCCTGCTCGTCTACGTGCTGATCTGCATCCTGATCGGCTTCCCCCTCTTCACCGCCGAGATCGGCCTGGGGCGCAAGATCAAGCGCACGCCCATCGTGGGCATCAGGGAGCACACCGGGGGCAAGACGACGCCGGCGAACCTGATCGGCTGGGTGGGCTGCACCGCCTGCATCGTCCTGATGGCCTACTACATGGTCATCATCGGCTGGATGTTCGCCTACGCCGTGGAGTCCGTTCAGGGCGCGTTCCACGGCGCCACGCCGGCCTCGACAAAGGCCATGTTCGACGAGCTCATGAGGAGCCCCGCCAAGATGGCGGGCTACACGCTCTTCGTCGTCTTCGCCCTGGGCATCACCGTCACCCAGGGGGTCAAGGACGGCGTGGAGCGCACCTGCAAGTTCCTTCTGCCCATCCTGGGCATCATGCTGATCGTCCTGGCGGTGAACTCCGCCATGATGAAGCCCGCCGTCGAGGGGGGCAGGACGGCGCTCGACGGCCTGAAGTGGTACCTGACGCCGGACTTCAGCAAGCTCTCCTGGGAGGCCGCCCTGGGGCAGGCCTTCTTCTCCATCGGCATCGGCATCGCCACGGCCGTCGTCTACGGCTCCTACCTGGGAAGCGACAGCGACCTCCCCATGGACAGCTTCTGGGTCATCTCCATGGACACGGGCTTCGCCATCGTGGCCGGCGTCGTGGTCTTCCCGGCGCTCTTCTGCTACGGCATGGACCCCACCAGCGGCTTCGGCCTCGTCTTCGAGGCGCTGCCCGTCATCTTCGGCCAGATGCCCGGCGGGACGATCTGGGGCGCGATGTTCTTCATCCTGGCGGCCCTGGCAGGCTTCACCTCCGGCATCGGCTACCTCGAGGCCCCGGCCGCCAGCTTCGCCGAGTACTTCAAGGTGAGCCGCAAGGCCTCCACCTGGGGCGTCCTGCTCGTCATGTTCCTCCTGGGCATCCCGGCCATCCTCTCCCTGAACCCCGACCCCGCCAACGCCTGGGCCGCTTACAAGATCATGGGCCGCGACATCTTCAACTTCTTCGACCACCTCTCCGGGGACATCATGATGCCGGTCTGCGCCATCCTGGTGGCCCTCTACCTGTCCTTCGACTGGAAGTTCGAGAACTACCGCGACGACTGCAACCTGGGGGCAAAGGGCTTCATCCGCATCCCCGGATGGATCAGCCTCTTCGTCTCCTACTGCATCCCGCTGGCCCTCATCGTCATCCTCTACCGCGGGCTGTAAAAAACGGCGCTCCGAAAAAAGAGCGCGCCTCGCACCCGAAGGACGGGGGGCCGATCGGCCTCCCGTCCCTTTTATATGCTTATGGTCCTTGACATGGGGAGCACTTATTATAGAATGAGCTTACCACTTTATCCCTTACTCCAGCTGGGGGGAAAAAAATGACGCGCATCACCTTAACGCTCAATGACGAAAAAAGAATAGCTGATGTCGATGCCGACACACGTTTGATAGATATGCTGCGGGATGACTTTCGTCTCGTGAGTGTGCGGGAGGGATGCGGCGCTGGCGAGTGCGGCGTATGCACCGTGCTGTTGGACGAAATGGCCGTTTGCTCTTGTCTTGTGCCTGCGATTCAAGCCGACGGTCACAAGATTACCACCATAGAGGGGCTTGAAAAGGACGGCGAATTGGACGTGCTTCAGCAGGCTTTCATAGACTGCGATGCAACCCAGTGCGGCTTCTGTACGCCCGGTATGATTCTGTCAACCAAAGCACTTCTGCTGCAGAACGCATGTCCAAGCCGCGATGAAATCAAACGGACTCTCGCCGGCAATGTCTGCCGTTGCACTGGGTACCTTCCTATCCTGAACGCTGTTGAAACTGCGGCAAGGCGAATCGCGGCAAGGGGCGAGAAACGATGAAAGTGGAACGCCCGCGCACGCTTTTAGAACTCTTCTCGGTTTTTAAACCTGGGACGGAACTCGTCGCGGGCGGAACTGACTGGGTGATAAAGCGTCACGCCAAGTTGGCGGATGACGCTGTCGTGATCGATGTTTTCGCAGTGGACAAGATGCAGGGCATCTCGTTGGAAGGTGAGAATACCGAAGGCGGCTTTCTTCGCATTGGCGCTCTCGAGACGATGACGTCTCTCCACAGGAATCCCCTCGTTCGTCGCTATGCCTCCGCTCTGGCCGATGCTGCATATAAGATGGGTTCGGAGCAGATAAGGAACCGGGCCACGGTGGGCGGAAACGTTGCGAACTCGTCCCCTGCTGCGGACACGCCTCCGGCGCTGGCAGCCCTTGGGGCGGAGGCCGTCCTTGCGTCGGAAGGAGGGGAACGGATTGTTCCAGTCGAGGACGTCCTTGGGCGGAACAGGAACACGCTCGCCTCATGCGAAATTATAAAAGAATTTCGTATCCCGTTGGATGTCAATCGGGTTTCTGCATTTTTGAAAATCGGCAGTCGAAGCCAGGTAAGCATATCCAGAGTCAATCTCGCCGTGCTCGCGCGCTGTACGGATAATCTGTTTAAGGACGCAAGGGTTTTTGTCGGTACGCTGGGGCTGGCAGCTCGAAGGGTCCCCGGCGCGGAAGAAGCGCTTTCCGCAGCGGGTTTTGACGAGACATTCCCAGCAGCACTCGCCACGTTCGCCGCCGAAGCGATACCAGGGCGCCCCACGTTGCCCTACAAACAGTCGGCGCTGCGCGGCCTGGCGCAGGATATCTGTGTTCTGCTTTCTCAAAGAGCAAGAGAGGCGGTGATCGGATCATGCTGACGAAGACATCGGACCCCGACGTGAAAAGCAAAAAAACAGCAGAAAACAGCAGAAGAAATTACAAGTATATCGGCAGACGAATAATACGCGAGGATTCAATCGATAAAGTGCGCGGCGCCTACAGGTATCTTGCAGATCAGCTTCCACAGGATGTGCTGATCGGAATTCCGTTGCTCAGCTCCCAGCCCAACGCAATCGTGAAATTCATCGACGCTTCGGAGGCGCAGAAAACCGATGGCGTCATTGTGCTGACCTTTCGCGACGCCCCAGAAAACAAATACAACAGCGGGGAGTGGTTTCCGGGGCAGAACGATTTCCCTGATGAGACCATTCTGAGGGGCCACGCGCGCCATGTGGGGGATCACATCGGTCTTGTCCTTGCTCCTGATGAAAAAACCGCCCGTAGAGCACTGCTGAAGATCAGGGTGGAATACGAGGCTCTGCCACCCGTTGTGGATATCGGCAGGGCGGAGGGGATGGCCGGTCTGCTACACGAGGACGGCATGGCCTCCTTCCCGGGGCATATCGAATACGGCGACGTGGACGCTGCATTCGCCGCCGCAGCACACATCGAGAGCGACGAGGTATACACGCAGAAGATACACCACGCGGCGCTCGAGCCACATTGTGTCCTTGCGATACCGAGGCCGGAACACGTGATCGAGGTTCACACACCATGTCAGATACTCTTCGGCGTGCAGCACGCCATCTCGCAGGTTCTGCCCCTGCCGTTGTCGAAGATCCGCGTCATCAAGGCGAATATGGGCGGATCGTTTGGCGGCAAGCAGGAGTGTGTCTTTGAGCCATTGTGCGCCTGGGCCGCGTGGAAGCTGCGTCGTCCCGTATTCATCAACACGAACAGAACCGAGACCATGGTGGCGACGCGCACGCGGGCGGCAGTGCTCGGACGTGTAACGACGGCGCTGGACTCAAATGGCCGCATCTTGGCGCGTAAATTTGACGTTACGGCTGACGCCGGCGCTTACCTGACCGGGACTAAAAAAGTTATGATGGCTATGGGCAAAAAAGCGTCGCGTCTTTACCGCATCCCTGCGCTCCGATTCGAGGGCCGCGCCGTGCGCACGTCAACGACACCGGGCGGAGCCTGTCGAGGATACGGTTCGCCGCAGATACATACCATGACCGAGATTCACACCGACCTCATGTGCCGCAGATTGGGGCTTGATCCGCTCCAGTTCAGGCTTGACAACTTGGTGCATGACGGCGACCATGACCCCAGCGGGGCGTCGGACATTGGGCGCGCACGGATTATCGAGTGTCTCAAGGAAGGTGCCTCGCGCTTTGGGTGGCCGGGTTGCCGTCATCCTCTTCTGAGTGTGGATGGGCGTTACTCCATCGGCGCGGGCTTTGCCTGTTCTACACACGGCAACGGTTATTATAAGACGATATATCACGATATGGTACAGATGTCGTTTTGTATCCTTCCCGACGGCTCGGCGATCCTGCGCACCCCCCTCCATGAACTTGGCAACGGCACGACGACGGCAGTGGCCCAGATCGCTGCAGAGGCGTCAGGAATTGACATTGCGCGCATCACTGTGACGGAGGGTGATACGCATTACAGCTCTTTTGACGTCGGCTGCCAGGCCAGCCGAGTCATTTACGTCTGCGGAGAGTGCGCCAGGCGCGCGGCCGCGGACGCGGTGCGGTTGCTTTGCAGAGAGGCGTCAGAAGTGTATGGCTGCAGAGCCGAGTTTTGCGATGGTTTCGTTCTGGCAGGCGAGGATAAGATCGAGCTCAGCGAAGCCGTGCGTCGGATAATGAGGGAAAAAAAGCGCTCGATAGAAGCCTGTTGCGAATACGCACCGGATAAGAATCCCGCATCGTTCGGAGTGCATTTCGCGAAGGTCTCGGTGGACAAGCTCACGGGGTTCGTTCATGTCAATCGCTACCTGGCTGTACACGACGTCGGCCAGAGCATCAACCGAAATTTCGTCGAGGGGCAGATATACGGCGGCATACAGATGGGTATTGGCATGGCGCTCTGCGAAGAACTGGAGTATGGGGCGGACGGAATGCCTAAGGCCCGTAATTTCGACAAATACCATATGATCAACATGCCCGACATGCCGGACGTCGACATAATGCTCATCGAAGACGAGGAGCCGGGCGGCCCCTATGGGGCAAAGAGCATCGGTGAGATATGTACCGTTCCTGTAGCCGCTGCAGTGGTCAATGCGGTCAACCGCGCGCTTGGAACATCGTTGACGCACCTGCCGTTGACGCCGTCAAAAATAATCTCGGCCCTGAAAACAGAACCGGAGGAACAATAATATCCCGCAACGCTGCCTGAACACATATCTTTGATTTTGGAAGAAAATCACTTAACATTGGGGAGGTATTTTTATGGATTCCAAACACTCTGCGCCAGACGTCAAACGCAATATCCGATGGGAGGTATTTATTCCCGCCTACGTTGTGGTGGCCATAGCCGCCGTTGTCGGCGTTTTCAACAAGGATCTGCTGACCGCGGCCAGCAACGTATTTTATTTCTGGTCGTTTGATACTTTCGGGTGGCTCTATCAGCTTTCTATCGCGGCAAGCCTTGTGCTGGTTGTGGCTGTGACGTGTTTTTCCAAGATCGGAGGCATGAGGATCGGTGGCCGCGACGCCAAACCCAGGTACGGTTTCTGGACGTGGTTCGCCATGGCTTTGACGGGCGGCATCGCTACGGGCATCGTGACATGGGGCGTCAATGAACCGGTCATATATTTCGGGAACGTATGGGGTGAGCTCGACACGCTGGGCATTCAACCGAACACCACCAGGGCGGCAATCTTTGCCATAGCGCGCACGTATTACAACTGGACGGTTTTTCCCTACGCAATCTACGCGATGTGCGGACTGTTGGTGGCTTATATTTACTACCACAAGCGCGACGAACTCACGGTGACCGCCACGCTTAAACCGCTCTTCGGCAAAAAAATCGCCTCGCCCGCTGCTTCCGCCGTTATCGACACGCTTTCCATGCTCGCACTGGCCATCGGGCTGGCCACTGGGCTCGCAATGTGCATTACGCTTGTCGTTACCGGCCTCAAAAGCGGTTACGGCATTGACGAGAGCCTGTCACTGTTCATCGCTATTGGCGTTGTCATTGTTTTGGCCTTTACGTTCTCGTCATACAT
>CAJPSE010000096.1 GCA_905373185.1 uncultured Fretibacterium sp. | reverse complement strand
CGGTCGTCTGCTGCGCCGAACAGCAACAACTGTGTTGCCGTTCGGCATAAGCGACCGACACAGCATCCGCGGGCAGAAGCCCGCGGAGAGCTGGTCGTCTGCTTAACGGACTAGCTGCGGTTGTTGAAAATCAGGCTTTCCTTTTCAACAGGAACGCAGCTGCAAGAGCCAGCGCCAATCCACTGACACCCGCATCGCCCCTGAAGGGACTAGCTGCGTCCATCCGAGGTTATGCCTTTTTCCTCAAGAGCAACGCTCCGACAAAAGCCAACATAAGTCCACCGACCCCCGCGTCGCATCCGCCGCCGGAGCCGCCATTCTTACCCTCGCCAGGCTTGTTGTCGTCGCCGGGCTTGTTGCCATCATCGGGCTTCTTGCCATCACCGGGCTTCTTGCCATCGTCCGGTTTCTTGCCATTGTCCGGCTGCTTGTTGTCGTCGGACGTCGCGGGCTTCATGCCCTTCAGCTTCTTGTTCACGGGGATCTTGTACTCCGTGCCGTTGGCCATCGTCACGATCACCGTCTTGATCTCCGCGCCCGCTGCGATCTCGGCCTTTGTGGTCCTGCACGTCAGCTTCAGCGTGTAGTCTTTGGCGCTCGCGCGGACCGAGGGGATGGAGGACGTCAAGACGACCTTCCCCGCCGCGTCCAGCAGCTCGGCCTTCGGCGTCTTCATCCCGGAGACCTCCACCTTCAGGGACTTCGGCATGCCAACCAGCTTAATCTTCGCCCGGAGCGTCACGTCTCCCGACTCCCCGGTGAGGGCCGTCGCGGTCCAGCTCGTGTTGTCGATCTCCACCGGTTTGTCGGCCTCGTCGTTGCCGTTGCCCTCGCCGCCCGGCGTGGTGCGCTCCAGCGGGACGTCGACAAAGCCCAGGAAATTTCCTCCTTCTTTGTTTGTGGCTTTCACCCTCAGCGTCCCGCTCGTGAAACCGGACGGCAGAATGACCTCAAAAACAGCGCCCTTCTCAGAGCCAGTCCTAGGGTTCTTATAATCGGGATCATTCTCCGGCCTATCTCCCAGGATCATATCGGCGTTCCAGTTGCTCTCATTCACTTTCACGTCACCCGAGACCTTGACGTTCACGGTACACTTGTTCCCCGAGTAACTCGCCTCCGCCACCAGATCGGGGACGGAGATGGTCTTCAGCGCGGTGAGGACCAGTTTTGTTTTGGTTCCTTCCAGCCGCTCCCACTTCCATTTCAAGTAGCCACTACTATCCGCATCTGGGTCACCTGAGATCACTTTACCATCACTCAGGTTCGTCTCATTGACCTCCAGCAGCGTGAGCGTATCGCCTGCCTTCAGGCCGTGTCTCCAGACACCGGTAGCCTTCACTCTCAGGTTAGAATTACTGATGTCGACCTTCCCTACGGTCAGGACCGGGTCGCCCTCGAAGAACTCCGCATCGATCGTCGGGTTAACAGAAGGAGACACCGCCTTCAGGGTCAGATTCGGGTAGTTTCCGTGAGGCAGGTACAGGGTGCCGCCGCCGAGCGTCACCTCGACGTTTCCGGAGAGCAGCCCCGCGTTGTGCACCCTGAAATCGGTATCCGTATTCCCCATCTTCACGTTCCAATTCTTGCCCGGCGTTCCGTCCTTGATGGTCAGTGCAGTGCCCCCACTCACCTCAAGGGCAGCGCCATCGGCAAGAATCAGCTTTTCGACCGTAACAAAAAGCGTGCCATAGGAAACGACAAGGGGAGTGGTCGTCCTCACGAACTCCAGCGTGCCGATGATGTTCTCCCCACCGAACTGCAACTTGGCGGGTTCTGTCGTGGAGCCTCTGATATCGAGGTGGTTCACAAAGACTCTTTCCTCAATTTTCAAGGTAGGGGCGCCGCCGGATTTCCCGTTGAACACGACGTTCGCCACATCTTTACTCAGGGTGGCCGTTTGACCAGGCAGCACATCCAGGCTCAGAGTCCCCTTATCGATCTTGGCATCGAGCACAAAAGGACTCGTGGGGATGATGGTCAGGACATTGCCGTTGGCCGTGATCTTGCTGCCCTCGACCGTTTTCAGCTCCTTGAGCGCCAGGTCCCCGCTCAGCACGAGCTGTCCCGCGGCCTTCAGGTCCACCTCGCCGTCCAGTGGAGCATCCTTTCCGATCTTGACCCCCTGCGCAAGCGTCAGGACGCCCTCCGTGACCGTTATCTTGTTAACAGTATCCGCAAGCCCACGATTCAACGTCAGGTTGCCCTTCGTGATCGTCACCGGGGCTGCCACTGCCGGCAGAGCGTTAGCCACGTCAACGTCCAGCGTGCCACCCTCCGTGATCTCCAGATCCGTGGCTGACGTCACCGGAGCCTTCAAAACCAGCGTCCCCTTACCGAGGAGTTGCAGCTCGCCAACACCCTTAACCGTGTTCCCTTTGAGGGTAAGGACCGCGTCGTCCCCGACATTGAAGATGGAGTTGGTGTCCGTGACGACAAACTTGTCGTCGTCTCCCTCGGCGTTAACCGTGGCCTTCTTGCCCGCCTCGACCGTAATCTTCTTGACCGTCAACGACTTATTATCAGCATCCTTGTTCAAGGTCAGCGTGGCGTCGCCCGTGAACTTCAGCTCACCGACAGTGGTATCAGCATTCCCAATGCCATCGATCACGACATCCTTGTTAAAGATAGCCGCCTCACCAGCACCCGGAGCAGTGCTATCACTCCAGTTAGTGGTATCACTCCAAGTCCCGCTTGCCCCACCTATCCACGTCCTATCCGCCGCCAGCGCGGTCCCGGCGAGGCCCAGGGCAAAGACCGCCCCCAGCGCCGCCGCGCACAAAAACCTTCTGCTCAAATTCATCCTCTCATCCTCCTCAAAAATTCACCAAACTCACCAAACTCACCAAACTCACCAAACTCACCAAAAATATCCGCCATTGCAGACCCAACCCCGAGACGGAGTCCGATCCCTCTGCCCGCTCTATTCAGCCGTTGGGATAAGGCTCGGGGCCTTCCATCCCCCGTCGATCCTCGTCCTGTCCGGGCAGTAGATGCGCAGGAACAGGTGGAACCCGCCCTGCCCCGTGGGCAGCCAGTTGGCCTTGAGGGGCTCCTCGTCCTTTGGAGCCTCGGGCTGGAGCAGCAGTTCCAGCGAGCCGTCCGCGTTATAGGTGACAGGGGTGCGGTCGTTGATGCAGTAGCGGTTCAATGGGTTTGCAATCAAAAAGTCGTCGTCGCCGTAGGCCGTTACCGACCAGAACCCGCCCTCCCGAACCGGCGGCAGCGCCCCCTTCTCGAAGCGCACCTTGTAGCGCGTCCCCGCCTTCAGGGCCCGTCCCGAGGAGTCCTTGTTCGCGCTGGCGTATATGGCGGCCGATACCGGGTTGGCCCCCAGCCCCCTCCAGGCGACCATCGCACGGTAGTCGTACTCCGTCCCGAACTCGGCGATCGGCGCACCGAGGTACTGCCATGGCCCCCAATGCACGAGGAACCTCTGGCTGTTTGCGGTGACCCGCGCCTGGACCCTCTTGATCATCGCCCGCCACTCCGCCTCCCGACCCTGCGCGTCCGCCCCCAACACCGCGGGATCGAAGCTGAGACCGGGCCCTACGCCCAGCACACGGATTCTGTCCAGGAGGGGCCCATCCCCGGAAAGCGGAGGGTTGTCCCGCATCAGGGCGTTGGCCTCGCCGAAGAATTGCTCGGGCGTCATCCTCAAAACGTAGTCCACGGGGATCACGCCGTCGTACCGGGGGTCGTGGGTCCCCTTTGGGGGGACATAGCCTCCGCCCCGGAGGTAGTCGGCCAGCGGCAGCAGCCTCATCCGCTTCTGGAGGGTCCGGACGTTTTCCAGGTCGTCCTCGCCCCTGCACAGGGTGCGCCCGATGATCCAGCCAAGGCTCCCGGAGAAGCGAAAGGGCGTCATCCCCGCCGGGACGGTCGTTTTGTCGTCCGACCGCATCAGCAGGCAAACCTGCTCCCCGGACGTTCCCTCCCTGCCCCCCGTGCCGGCAATCCCCACGCTGTTCGTCCAGGCGTCCAGGAACTGCGCCGAGCAGTAACGGTCTGCGGCCGGCTTGACGAACACCAAAGGCCCGCCCTTCAGGTCGATGAACGCCTGAGAATAGAGCGTATCGACGTTCGGCGTGACGACATCCTTGAAGTCCGGCCCAGCCAACCTCTGCGCGTGGCGCAGCTGGTTCACGGGCACTTTTGCGGCGGTGGCCTCGACGACGTTCGTCGCCACCCTCTGGGATACGGACATCATGACCAGCGGATAGCAGTAGACGTAGGCGTCGTCGAGCGTCGCCGCAGAGCCGGACTCGTGCCTGTCGCCCCCACCGCCGCAGCCCCCCAGGAGAAACAGCAGCAGGGCTATGGCTGCGGCCAGGGGCAAAACGCCCCCGCCGCTCTTTCCTCTCCCTTTACTCACGAACACGATCTTCTCTCCCCTTTCGACGGACTCCGAGACTCGAGGCCCCGCGTCATTCGATGTCGATCCCCATGTCCCGGAAGATCTCCAGCACCTCGTCAAGGCTGTGATAGCCAACCTCCTGACGAACGACATCGCCGTTGTCGTCCAGAAAGAGGAGGGCGGGGAGGTAGGTCACGTTGTACTCTTTAGCGAGCTCGGGATACTCGTCCACGTCCACCGCTTCCGCTGCCAGCCTGCCCTCATACCGGTCATTGATCGCATCCAAAACCTTGGACATCTGTTTGCAGGCCGGTCAACCGGCCCCGGACAGGGATACCAGAGTCGGCAAGTCCTTTCCCTCGGCATGAACGGGACAAAAAATGAAAGCCAAAAAAAGGAAAATCGACACAAGCACCGTTCTCATTACCGAACCCTTCCTTTCGCTTCTAAAGAATGTGTTCCTTTCGCTTTCAGCAGGAATACCGCAGCAAGAACCAGCGCCAACCCACTCCCGCCCGCCGCGTCGCATCCGCCGCTGCTCTTATTGCTACGGCCGCCGGGCGCGGGAGGATCCTTCGGATCGTTCGCGTCCCCGCGCGGCCAGTGGAGGCTCACGCCCTTGTCCCCGACGAGGTCGACGGCCAGGGTCCCCTCGCGCATCCTGCTCGGCGACACGATGAACGAGAGGCTGCGCTCCGTGTTCGGGAAGATCGCCGGGATGGTCCGCGTCACAACGCGGCTCTCGCTGCCGTCGCCCTTGACCCGGCTCACCGTCAGGCGCAGGTTCGTCAGCGTCTCGGAGCCACTGTACCGAATGGTGGCATGGGCGCGGAAGTCCCCGGTCTGTTTCAGGAGCTCCGCGCGGAACTCCGGAAGCGTCAGCTCGGAGCGCGCGTCGTCCGACCGGACGGGCTTGAAGGTCATCTTGAAGTCCCCTTCCGTCACGGCTGCGGAGGCCGTCCGGCCGGACACGACCGCCAGGCCCGCGGCGGCCTTCGGCTCCTCGGCCAGTACGGCGATCGGATAGCGGCCGACGTTGTTGCCGCCCGGATCGTTCTTGTAGTCCCAGTCCTCGTGGAGCTCATCGAGTTTGTTGTCCGGGTCCACCACAAAGTGCAGGTCATAGTTGCCGGGGGCGAGGTCGCTCGGAACGGTCCACGCAAACGAAGCGAACGCCTTGTTGGCCTCCGTGCCCTGCGTCCAACCGCCGAGTCGGACGGTCTTTCGGTCCAGCGTCCGCAGGTCCGTGTCCCCGCCCCCAGCGCGAAGGCGCATCTCGACCTCGACGTCACCCGCGTCCTTGAAGCTCGCGTTGTAGAGCGGGATCTGGATTTTGTACTGTCCGCCGCGGACGAGGGCCGACGTCGCCCACCTCTGAGCGCCCTCGTCCCGGAACCCGATTCCGCGCACCTGCGTCGCCGAGAGCCTGTCCTCGTTGGCGGACCAGACCACCCGGGTCGTGCCGCTCTCGGACAACTGGACGCGGCGGTTGTAGCGCGCCGGCAGGACGAGCGCGGGGTCGGGCTTGTCGGCGTAGAGGCCGCCCGGCGCGTTTCTCCAGACCAGCGCGTTGCTGTCGGCCAAGTCCACCGCGAAGGCCACCTTCATCACTCCGGCGGCGTCGGCGTAGAGCTGGGTCTCGATGAGGTGCTTGACGTAACTGGAGTTGAACGGGAGCTGCGCGTTGTTGAGGGTCACGGTAAACTTCTCGGACTCCTGGTACGTCTTGGTGAAGGTCTCGGTGTTCGTCAGCTCGTTGGAATAGCCGACCGTGCTCGTGACCCCGACGCTGAAGACCTTCGGCGCGCCGAGCGAGACGTTGAGCGAGCCGTTCGCCGCCTTCTTCGACTTGGTGGTGAGACCGGACACGTCGGTCGTCACCTGAGAGACCGCGAGGTCCAGCACCGTCCTGCCGCCGACGGTCGAGTTCAGCCTCTTCGACAGCTCCTGCTGCAGTTCGCCGTAATACGGGGTGTTCTCAACCTTCGTCGGATACGAGAAGAGGTTGCCCTCCTCGTGGATGGGGTTGTAGTCGTCGAACTGCAGGCTCTGGCCGGCGTCGCCCTGGACGATCGTCGGCGCGTCGCAGAGCGAGAAGGTCATGAACCGGTCCCCGTTGAGCTTCTCCCCCTCCTCGAGGGG
>CAJPSE010000095.1 GCA_905373185.1 uncultured Fretibacterium sp. | reverse complement strand
TCTACAAGGCGATCGACGGCATTCCCGATCCCTCGGCGGCGCTGTGCTCGTGCTGTGCGCAGTGCCCCTTTCAGGACTGCATCTTCGACTGCGTCCTGGAGGACTCAGCGCGGAGGTTTCTGGACTATCTCTCCGGTACGACCCTGGACACGGTGTTTTTGAAGCTCGATAAAGGGGAGCCTCCCTCCCCGCGCGGGGAGGGACGGGGTTTGGCAGGGCAAAAAGAACGAAGTGAGGGTGAGGCCCATGACGCAGTTTGAACCGCGCAATATCTCCATGATGATGGATCTGTACGAGATGACCATGGCCAACGGGTACTTCGGCGGCGGGAGCGCCGACGGACCGGCTACGTTCGACGTGTTCTATCGGAGGAACCCCGACGGGGGCGGCTTCGCCATCTTCGCGGGCCTGGAGCAGGTGCTCGATTATTTGGAGAACATTCATTTCGAGAAGGCGGACATCGATTATCTGCGCTCGCTCGATATCTACGAGGAGAGGTTCCTGGAATGGCTGGCGGACTACCGCTTCCGCGGGACCGTCACGGCCATGCCGGAGGGCAGCGTCATGTACCCCAACGAGCCGATCCTTACGGTATGCGCGTCGCTGATCGACGCGCAGCTGGTGGAGACGGCGATCCTGAACCAGATAAACCATCAGTCCCTGATCGCCACGAAGACCCACCGGATCGTGCAGGCCGCGCAGGGGCGGGCCGTGGCGGACTTCGGCGCGAGGCGCGCCCATAACGTGGACGCCGCCGTCTATGGCGCCAGGGCGGCGTACATCGGCGGGGCCGCCAGTACCGCCACGTTGATGGCGGGGCAGATATTCGGCATCCCCGTCAGCGGAACGATGGCCCACAGCTGGGTCATGTATCACGACGACGAGTACACCGCGTTCAAGCAGTTTGCGGAGCTCTACCCGGACAACTCGGTCCTGCTCGTGGACACCTACGACGTCTTCAAGTCTGGCATCCCCAACGCGATCCGGGTCGCCCGGGAGGTCCTCATTCCCAGGGGAAAGCGTCTGAAGGGCATCCGTCTGGATTCCGGCGACCTGGCCTACCTCTCGAAGGCCGCCCGCAGGATGCTGGACGAGGCCGGCCTGACGGATTGCAAAATAATCGCTTCCAGCAGCCTGGACGAGTTCACGATCCGATCCATACTGGAGCAGGGCGGCTGCATCGACGCCTTCGGCGTCGGGGAGCGGCTGATTACGGCGCGGAGCGATCCCGTCTTTGGGGCGGTGTACAAGCTGGTGGCCGTGAACAAGGGCAAGGCCTGCTACCCCAAGATAAAGGTCTCGGAGACCTTCGAAAAGATCACCAATCCCGGGAAGAAACAGGTGTGGCGCGTCTATGACGGCCAGGGCCACGCCGTCTCCGACCTGATCACCATGGCGGAGGAGACCCCCGACTTCAGTGGGGAGTATCCCTACGTCAATCCGCAGAGGCCGTGGAGGACCTTCGTCTACTCCGGCTGTACGGCCCGGAGGATGCATGAGCTGGTCATGGAGGATGGAAAGAGGGTGAGGTCGTCCCCTTCGCTCGAGGACATTCGGGCGTACGTAAAACGCCAGCTCGAGACGGAGATATGGCCGGAGGAACAGCGCTTCGAGAATCCGCACAGGCATTATCTCGACATGAGCCCGGCCTACTATCGGATGAAGATGGAGCTTCTGAGCAAGGCGCAGAACGGGATGCTCTGATTCGATGCCGGGTTGTCCCACGCTGTGCTCCACCGACAACTGAAAAATCGAAGATTGAAAAAGGAGGCGGCCCCGCTTGGGGCCGCCTCCCTGTCTCGGCTGTTGTGGGGGTCTAGTGCTTTTTCCTCAACAGCGCGGGCACGGCCAGCAGCAGCCAGACGGCCCCGGCCGTTCCGACGTCACATCCGCCGCCGCCCTCGCCATCGCCCTTGCTTCCGCTGCCGCTCTTCGCTTTCTGGAGCAGTCCCATGGCGCCCGAGATCGTCCCGTCGGCGATGCCGTCCGGGACCACCAGGAGTCCTTCGACGATCCGCGGCCCGGCCTTTGCCGACGAGGCGGCCGGACCTATGGCGTCCGCCACGAAGGCGGTCAGCTCCAGGGTCAGGCCGTTGTTGCCGTTCGTCACCTTCAGTGCGTCCGAGGAGATTGCCTGAGATGCGGCCACTCCGTCGGTCCCCACGACCGTATAGGCTTCCCCGCCCGCGGAGATGAAGGCCAGCTTCAGGACGTCGAAGAGCTCCGGGCCCTCGGCCCTCGTCACCTTACGCCCCGTCAGCGCGCTCAGGTCGTCCCACGACAGGCCCCAGCGATATTTCAGGGGCAGCAGGTCGCCCTTTCCACGCCTGCCGAGCGAGACGTCGATCGCGGGCTTGGGGGTGTTCCAGCCCTGTGCTGAGGGGAACTTCCCCGTCTTGAACCGGATGGGAGCCCCGGATTTCAGCTCCGTCACCTGGGCGGCGGAGGTTCCCCAGGCGTCGCGGAACGCCTTCTGGAATGCGGAGGCTTTCACCCTCTTCGGGTCGGAGTCCGCAATGGTGAGCCCTGCACCCTGCGCACTCAGCAGGTCGTTGAATTCGCCCAGCATCTTCCAGATCTCGGGGTGGACGTTGGTATAGCTCATCTCCTCCCGAACGGTGAGGTCTGCAGAGTCCACTGCGGTTTTCTGCCGGTTCACCGTGACGCTGATGACGGTCTTGCCCACGGATCGGGCGTAGAGGTTGCCGAAGGCGTCGATGCGTGCCACTCCAGGATTGCTGCTGGACCAGGTGACCTTTTCGGAGTTTGAGGTTGTCCCGTTTCGGTAGGTGACCACTGCGGTCAGGGTTGCAGTCTGACCGACCGAGGTCAGGGTGTTGGGGATGCCGCTGATCCGAATGGATTGGATTGTGAGGACGGGATTGTCCTCACCACCACCGCCACCGGATTGTTTCACCTCGAAGGCCCCGATGTCCTTTTTGCCGTTCGCCGGCTGAGGACGGTCAACGCCCCTCTCGTCCTTTCCCGGGAAGCCGGGAAGCGAGGCGGGAATCTTGTCCATCGCCCTGTCAGCTGCCGCCAGAGCGCCCGCCTCGTTCAGGGCGAGCGTCTGGAGCGTGCGGGATGCCGAGGATGGGCCGATGGCGGGCCCGGAATTGTCATCAAGCTTGTTGGAGCCGAAGAACACGGCGGAGGTCCAAGTGTCCTGCTGCCGGTCCGTCTCGGTGATGCCGTTCACGTTGGGGTTGGCCCAGGACGTGTCACCCGTTCCCGTTCCGAACTTGGCGATGCGGTTGTAGCCGCCTGTGGTGAGGGTTCCCCCTCCGTTGAAGACGTCGGCCCCGAGTTCCGCCTTGTTTCCCACCGCCAGAGTGGCGGCCATGGACAGGCTGCCCGCATCCAGATAGACGGCCCCGCCCCGCTTCTCCCCCGTGCCCTTGGTCTCGTTCTCCAGGGATAGGGTGCAGTTCGTCATCACGAACGGGCCGCCCAGCCAAAACGCGCCGCCGCGGCTGGTCGTGTTGCCCGTCACCGTGTTGCCGGTGAGGGTGCAGTTGGTCAGCGTGGACTGGGCGGTCGCCTGAAGTCGGACGGCCCCTCCCTGCCCGTCGGAGGCGCTTTGGCTGCTGTTCCCGGAGAAGGTGGAGCGGTCGATCTTCGCCGCTTTTAGGTTCAGATAGAGGGCGCCGCCCTGCCCGGAGCTCGCAAAATCGCCCGCGGAGTTCCCCAGCATGGCCGTGGCGGTCATCTCGAAATCGGCAGTGCTCTTGTCGAGGGCCACCGCGCCGCCGTCGCCCTTGGCTGTGTTGCCGTCGAACACGCTGGACGTGATTGTGGCCTTATCCCCCGCGTAGACGGCGCCGCCCTTCTGTTTGCTGCTGTTTTCGCTGAAGGACGTCTGCGTCAGCGCGACGGTTCCCTGAGCCATCACGGCCCCGCCGCTGCCCTCCGCCGTATTTTTCCTAAAGATCGCGTTCGTCGCGTTGAGAGAGCCCTTGCTGAAGAGGGCGCCTCCGTCCTTTTGAGCGACCTGGCCCGCGAAGGTGACGGGGTCGCTGCCGGACGGCTCGACCGTGATCTCTTTGGCCCAGATGGCCCCGCCGCCCATATCGGACCCTGCCCCTGTGGCCGTGTTCTTTGCCGTGAAATCTCCGCCGGTGACCGTGGCTGTCCCGTCCGCGTAAATGGCCCCGCCGGACTCGGACGCCGTATTTTCGGAGAAGCTCCCGCCGGAGACGGTGAGGTTGGCTCCCGCGTAGACGGCGCCTCCCTTGGGTGCGCTGTTGGTCGTGAATTTGAACGCACCCGAGAGCGTCCCTGCACTGCCCACGTAGACCGCGCCGCCCGCGCCGCTCGCCGTGTTGTTCGTGAAGGTCACGGTCTGAGAGGGGGATGGCAGGGTGTTGGCCCATACCGCGCCGCCGTTGGTTGCACTGTTGCCGCTGAATTCCTGGTCCGCGTTGAAGACGACCGCCGCGCTGCCGGGGATGTAGAGGGAGCCCCCGTTTGCTGTTGCCGTGTTGGGGGACAGCACGTTGCCGTTGAACGTGGCTTTGGAGTTAGCGGAATCACTCAGGGCCACCGCGCCGCCATTCGCGGCCTTGTTGTTCTCGAAGTTGACGCTTGACGGAAACTCCACGGCCGCCCCGTCCAAGTAGATGGCCCCGCCGCTGCCCGTCGCCGTGTTTCTGGTGAAGGTGATCGCCCCGGTGAACGTTGCCTTGCCAGTTCCGGTGACGCTGACGGCCCCGCCGTCGCCCGTCACCTGATTGTCCGTGAAGGTCGTCCCGTCGAAGGTGACTTCCCCGCCGCTGGCGACCGATACGGCGCCGCCCGCTGCGGCAGAGCAGTTGTCCTTGAAGGCTCCGCCCTCGAACTTCGCCTTGCCGCCCGAGGGGATGGAGATGCCACCGCCTTGGGAGTCCCCGTCGAAGGTCACGTTCTTGAACTCCAGCGTAGGGGTGTCGGTGACGTTGAAGTGTCGGAAGGCCCCATTGACGGTCAGTTTTTTCCCGGCCCCGTCGAGCTTCACGTCCAGCGATACGGGAATGGATGCGGTGATGAGAATATCCCCGCCCAGCCGGATGTCCAGGCTGGCAGGGTTCTTCACGGCGTCGCTCAGCTCGATCTCGTTGTTGACGGTGGTCGTATCGGCCTCCGCGCCGGTGCAGAACGACAGGCACGCCAGGCCCAGCAGGCCCGGGATCAAAAACCTTTTCATCCTCTCATTCATCATCTCTCTACCTCCCTTTACGAACCAGCAGCGCTGTGGCCAAAAGACCCAACATCCCCAGCCCCAGGCTGTCGCAGCCCCCGCCGCCACCGCTCTTCTCCGAGCCTCCGGTCCCCGGGGTGCTCGGGTTTTCCTTGTAGTCCGCCGGGGCGGCGTAGAAGGTCAGGTTCCAGCGGTTGTCGGAGGTTCCGTCCCTCAGGACCAGGAAGTCGTTCTCCGTGGTCGGCGTCCTGTCGGACACGATGCGCAGGGCCGGGCGCGACCCGCCGCCCGTGCCGTCCATCAGCATGGCGATGAAGCTCACGGTTATAACGCCGCGCTCCTCGTCCAGAAAGACCTTGACCAGCTTGTCGTAGTACCCCTGTTTCTCCAGTTCCTGGATCAGGTTCAGGTGGTTGTCCTCCCCGCTGCGCAGGTAGAGGCTGAAGTTGCGCGCAAATTCGCTTTTGATGTCGCCCGTCTCGTGCCACTGGTCGAGCAGCCCCTCCCACTTGGGGGCCACCAGCAGGTGCTTGCGGGGCAGGTTGAAGGTGATGTGCAGGGGCAGCAGGCCCTCGGCCCCTTCCCTTCGGGCCGAGCCGGGGATGGACGAGTCGACGGCGAAGGAGGCGATGACGTCCCCGGCCACGTAGGCGTTGCGGACGACGCCGGATGTCACGGTCCGCCCCTCGGGTACCCTCACGTCCGATGCGTCCATCGCCTTGGCGACATCCTTGAGAAAGCCCGTGCTGGCGGCGCGGGGGTTGAAGGCAGCGGCCTTCCAGACGCTGGGCTCGCGCCCCTCGGCGGGGGCCGACGCCGTCCCGAGGTCCAGGCCGAAGATTATCCTGTGGTTCAGGGTCAGCGCGTAAGAGTCATTTGCCGGGTCAACGGAATAGAGCCGCAGGGGGACCTTGTTCCCCTCGTTGACGTTAAAACGCTGACTGTAGATGGTCTTGAGGCCCGGCGCGATGTGGCTGAGCTCATTCAACTGAAACCGCGAGGGGACATCCTTGAGGCTCTGGGATCGCGGCAGATCGAAGGCCCAGTGGGTGGGGACCAGGTGGGTCCAGGCGTAACTGTCGTAGCGCTGCACCGCGTAGCGGATGCCCGTGTAGTTCGTGACCTCCGTGGTCAGGCGGTAGTCGATCCTGTCGGGGGCGGGCCAGGCAGGGACCGGGACGAACACCCACTGACCGCTCTCCGTCTCCTTGTTGTCCGTCACATCCCACGTAAAGTGGTCGTAGGCCGCGATATCCCCCGTGTTCGTCGTTCCGGGCTCGCGCAGGATGGCCCGGAGCAGCAGGGGGTTGTCCTTCGCCGTGCCGTCCGCGACGTTGGCGATGATGAAGGGGACCAGAAGGGTCTGGGACGGGGTGG
>CAJPSE010000094.1 GCA_905373185.1 uncultured Fretibacterium sp. | reverse complement strand
GGTGGAGGTCGATGTCTTTCTCGAGGATGGCAGCTTCGGCAGGGCCGCCGTCCCCTCGGGGGCCTCGACGGGGGTGCACGAGGCCCTCGAGCTCCGGGACAAGGAGAAGCGTTACTGTGGCAAGGGGGTCCTGAGGGCCGTCGAGAACGTGAACGACAAGATGGCCTCCGAGCTCATTGGCATGGACGCCGACGACCAGGGCGGCCTGGACCGGGCCATGCTGGAGCTGGACGGGACGCCGGGTAAGTCGAACCTCGGGGCTAACGCCGTCCTGGGGGTCTCCATGGCCACTGCCCGGGCCGCGGCCCAGAGCCACGGGCTCCCCCTTTGGGCCTATCTGGGCGGGGTCGGCGCCTACATCCTTCCCACCCCCATGATGAACGTCATCAACGGCGGGGCCCACGCGGACAACAACGTCGACATCCAGGAGTTCATGATCGTCCCCCACAGCGCGCCGTCCTTCTCCGAGGCGCTGCGCATGGGGGCGGAGACCTACCATGCCCTCAAGGACTGCGTCAAGTCGCGCGGCTATTCGACGGGGGTCGGGGACGAGGGCGGCTTCGCCCCGAACCTCAAGAGCAACCGTGAGGCCCTGGACCTGCTGATGGAGGCCGTGGCCAAGGCGGGCTACCAGCCGGGGAAGGACATCGGCTTCGCGCTGGACGTGGCCTCGTCCGAGTTCTTCAAGGACGGCAAGTACGTCTTCGAGGGCGAGGGCAGGACCTTCTCCGCGGAGGAGCTCATCGGATATTACGAGGGCCTGGTCCGGGAGTATCCCGTCCTCTCCATCGAGGACGGCATGGCCGAGGACGACTGGGAGGGCTGGGCGGCCCTGACCCGCTCGCTGGGCGGAAAGGTCCAGCTGGTCGGCGACGACCTGTTCGTCACGAACCCGGAGATCCTCGGGCGTGGGATCGAAAGAGGGATCGCCAACGCCGTCCTGGTGAAGCTGAACCAAATAGGGACCGTGTCGGAGACCCTGGAGGTCATCCGCATGGCGGCGGCGGCGGGTTACGCGTCGGTGATCTCGCACCGATCGGGCGAGACGGCCGACACCTTCATCGCCGACCTGGCCGTGGCCTCGAAGGCCGGCCAGATCAAGACGGGCAGCATCGCCCGCACCGACCGCGTGGCCAAGTACAACCAGTTGCTGAGGATCGAGGAGGAGCTGGGGGAGAACGCCCGTTATGCGGGGCTGAGCCATTTTTCCAGAAAATAGCCCAAAGGACGTTGCGGGGGACGTAGAACCCGGCCCTTTGACCGTGGGGTTTGCAAGTGCGGCCGCGCCGCCCGATGATGTTTTGACTTGTTTTCTTAATCTTTGGAGGGTGAGTTTATGAAAAAAATCGTCAGCACCGACAAGGCCCCTGCGGCCATCGGGCCCTACAGCCAGGCGGTCCAGGCCGGGCAGTTCCTCTTCGCCTCGGGGCAGATTCCCCTGGAGCCCAAGACCGGGAAGATGGTCTCGGGCTCCGTGGAGGACCAGGCCGTGTGCGTCCTGGAGAACGTGAAGGGGGTCCTGGAGGGTGCGGGCTATTCCCTGCAGGACGTGGTGAAGACCACGGTCTTCGCGACGGATATGGCGAACTTTGCCGCGGTGAATGGGGTCTACTCGAGGTACTTCGGCGAGAATCCTCCGGCCCGTTCCTTCGTCGCCGTCAAGGCGCTGCCGAAGGACGCGCAGGTCGAGATCGAGTTCGTGGCCTGGAAGGCGTAGGGCGTTCCCATCCCGAGGTCGCCTCCGGCGTATCCGGGCGGCCTGCGACAGGGCATCTGATATAATCAAAAGTTGCGTTCCTTCAGTTTCGTTTCCTTTTTGCGAGTTGTGCCTCTCGTCGGGTGCTCGTGTTTCCGCCGAGGGGCAGTTTTGTGACTGGAGCGGTTTTGTCTTTCAGTTCAAGTTCTTAAGGAGGAGATCTCATTGGCGGATCAGGCTACGACGACGGCGGTTTCTCCCTGCGGAGCCCCCGGCGGAGGTACGGCTGGCGGCGAGGGCGGCGCGGCGGGAGGGGCTCAGAGCATGATGGGGATGCTCTTTCCCCTGGCGATACTCGTCCTCTTCTTCTACTTCTTCATCATTCGTCCCCAGCGTAAGCGTCAGAAGCAGCAGGAGAGTATGATCTCGAGCATCGGCCGTGGGGACCAGATCGTGACGATCGGCGGGTTCTTCGGCACGGTGCGGGAGGTCCGCGACGATACGTTCCTTATAGAGCTGGCGGAGGGCGTGCGGGTGCGCATCCTCAAGTCCGCCGTCCAGACCAAGAGGGTCGTCACTCCGTCGGCGCCCGCCTCGGAGGAAAAGAAGGACAAGGACAAAGACAAGGATTGAGGTTTAGGGAAGCGTCGACCGGAACGAAAACGCATATTTATGCAAAACGTCTTTAGGCAAAAAAGGCAGAAAAGGCAAAAATTTGGGCAGTGGGGCCGCCGCGGTGCTGCGGCCTCGTTCCCGTTCTGCGGCATCGCCTGTGATGTGGGCGATGCGATAATCTGGATTCAGGGGGATAAGCATGATTCGTAGAGATCGTCTGCGGCTTTGGGTCGTGGTGATCGTTGTCCTGGCCGCGCTGGCCTACGCGTGGCCCGTGGTGGGGAGGCTCAATATGGGGCTCGACCTGAAGGGCGGGGCCCATATCGTCCTCCAGGCCAAGGATACCCCGGAGGCCCCCGTGGAGAAGGACAGCATCGACCGCCTGCTGGCCGTGCTGCGCAACCGCGTGGACCAGTACGGTGTTGCGGAGCCGATCATCCAGAAGAGCGGCCAGGACAGGATCATCATCGACCTGCCGGGCATTCAGGACCCAAACGCCGCTCTGGAACTGATCGGAAAGACCGCGCAGCTGGACTTCCGTGAGGTGCTGGACGTCAGCGCCCCGCCTCCGCCCTCTCCCGAGAGGAAGAATTACGACAGCGACGAGCAGTTTGCCCGAGCCCAGGAGCGCTGGAGGTCGGTCGCGGAGCTTGGGAACAATGCAAGTGCGGACTTCTCGGCCCGGGCAGCCGGAATGGAGGGGGCGATCGTCGCCCCCAGTGAGGACGAGCGCGAGGGGACGGAGGGAGGACGCTACTACCTGTTGGGCAAGGTGCTGCTCTCCGGCAAGGAGCTCAAGGATGCCGCGGTGAACCCTGACAGCCTGGGGCGTATGGGGGTCTCCCTTTCCTTCAACTCCGAGGGGGCCCGGCTCTTCGACGAGGCCACGGGCCGTCTGGTGGGGAAGCAGATCGCCATCGTGTTGGACGGCGTGGTGATCTCCGCGCCCGTCGTCCAGGACCGCATCTCGGGCGGCAACGCGCAGATCACGGGGCGCTTCTCGCCGGACGAGGCCTCGCGCCTGGCCATCATGCTCAAGGCCGGCGCGCTGCCCGTGGCGGTCGAGATCGCCGAGAACCGTTCGGTCGGCCCCAGCCTTGGTGCGGACTCCGTCCGTCAGGGACTCCAGGCCGGCCTCTTTGGGGCGGGCATGGTGTTCGTCTTCATGCTTATTTACTATCAGTTCCGGGGGCTTGCTGCGGACGTCGCTCTGGCCGTGACGATGCTCCTGGTCTTCGCGGGGCTTATCGCCTTCAACGCAACGCTCACCCTGCCCGGCATCGCGGGCATCATCCTGACGATCGGCATGGCCGTGGATGGGAACGTGCTGATCTACGAGCGCATCCGTGAGGAGCTGCGCGCCGGAAAGACCTCCCTCGCGGCGCTGGACTCGGGCTTCCGCAAGGCGCTCGTGACGATCCTCGACTCGAACATCACGACGCTGATCGCGGCCGTCGTCCTCTTCTACTTCGGCTCCGGATCGGTGCGCGGCTTCGGCGTCACGCTCTCCATCGGGCTCGTGGCCAGCGTGTTCTCCAACATCGTCGTGACCCGTGCGCTTCTCCAGATATTCATGAGCCGGAAGCAGAACGCCCTGAGGCGCAGTTAGGAGGTGGACGCGATGAATTTCAATTTGATGGGATACCGCAGACCGGCGCTTCTCCTGAGCCTTGTCCTGGTCGTCCTCAGCCTGGGGCTCCTGCTTTTCAGGGGCTTGAACCTGGGCATCGACTTCACGGGCGGCAACGTCATCCAGGTGGAGTTCGGGACCCGGCCCGACGTGGCGGAGGTCCGTGAGGTCGTATCCGCCGTCGTGGCCAAGGGGGCGATGATCCAGAACTTCGGCGAGGCGGGCATCATCATCCGCACCAACGAGGATACGGAGGGGAGCCGTGAGGAAGTCGTCAAGGTCCTGCGGGAGAAGTACGCGGACATGAAGGTCATCGGCTTCGAGAAGGTCGGCCCCGTCGTGGGGCGGGAGCTGCGCAACCAGGCTATCGTGGGCATCTCCATCGCCCTTGTCGCCATCCTGATCTACATCACCGTGCGCTTCCAGTTCCGCTTCGCGGTGGTGAGCGTTGTCCCGCTGGTGCACGACGTGGTGATCGCCCTGGGCTTCTTCAGCCTGACCCAGATGGAGATCGCCTCCTCGTTCATCGCGGCGCTCCTGACGATCGTGGGCTACTCACTGAACAACACGATCATCATCCTGGACCGCATACGCGAGAACTGGCGGGACCTCCCGAAGGCCGGCATCGTGGGGCTGGTCAATCGGTCCGTGAACCAGACGCTCTCCCGGACCATCAACACGACGCTGACGACGCTCTTCCCCGTCGCGGCCCTGTGCGTCTGGGGAGGGCCCGTGCTGGCCGCCTTCAGCTACGCCATGCTCGTGGGCATCGTCGCGGGGACCTACAGCTCCATCTTCGTCGCCACAGGGGCTCTGATCGAGTGGTGGCTCCGGAAGCCGGAGTAGTCCCGCAGCTTTTTGTCCTTTTTGAATCGAGGGCGGCCCGCAAGGGTCGTCCTTTTTTTTGCGGACAGGAGGCCGGTCTTCTGGTAAACTTTCGGCATGAAAAGGTTCCGAGTGGAAAAACTCCCAGTGTGAAGGGGCTGGCAGCTTGTCGTACAACATGGATCGTATTCTGGATTACGCGGTGAGCCTGACTCTGGAGCTGCTGGCGATACCATCCGTCGCGGGGGACTGTGTCGAGGCGATCCAGCGGGTGTCGCACGAGTTCGAGGCTCTGGGCCTTCCCTTCGAGGAGACGAACAAGGGGGCGCTCATCGCCGCCTGGAGGGGGGCCGACGACGAGCGTCACCGGGTGGTCTCCGCGCACGTGGACACCCTGGGCGCCACGGTGCGCCGGATCAAGCCGAACGGCAGGCTGAGGCTCTTCCCGCTGGGGGGCTTCGACTGGCGCAGTTTCGCGGGGGAGAACTGCTTCGTCCGTACCCTGGAGGGAAGGGAGTATCGGGGAACCGTACTCCCGGACCATGCGGCGCGCCATGCCTTTGCCGAGGCCATACGCGACGAGGCGCACGACCTGGACAATGTGGAGCTTCGCCTGGATATCCGGACGGACTCCAAGGAGGAGACGGAGGCGTTGGGGATCCACTGCGGGGACCTGGTCTTCTTCGACCCCAGGAGCGAGCTGACCGAGACGGGATATCTGAAGTCCCGCTTCCTGGACGACAAGGTCGGGGTCGCCATCCTGCTGGGGGCCGTCAGGGCGATGCGGGAGCAGGGGCTTTCCCCCGCTCACACGACGCATTTCTACATCAGTAACTACGAGGAGATCGGGCACGGCACCCCCGTGATGCCCCCGAAGACCGTCGAGGCTGCGGCCGTGGATGTTGGCGTGGTGGCGGAGGGATGCGCGTCGAGCGAGCACGCTGTGACGATCCTGTCGCGCGACGGTGTCCTGCCCTACGATCGTGAGGCTGTGCTCCAGCTGAAGCGCCTGGCGGACGACGAGGGGATCCCCTACCGGATAGACGCCTACATCAACTATGCCTCGGACGCCTCGGTCGCGGTGAGGAGCGGCAGGGACGTGCGGGCGGTCTGCTTCGGCCCCGGGACGGAGGCGACGCACCACTACGAGCGGACGCACCGCGACGCGGTCGATGCGTCTATCCGCCTCCTGGCCGCCTACCTCCAGTCGGAGATAGCTTAGCTGGGGGCCGCGGTGGGGCGGCCCTTGACAGTGGGGGCTCCTGCCTGTATTATACGCACTACAATCGAATAGGACTTGCGACATCATCAAGAGCGGTGGAGGGAAAGGCCCTATGAAGCCGCGGCAACCCTTGCGAGAGCAAAACGGTGCCAATTCCTGCAGGTATATCCTGGGAGATGATGGGTGCTTGCAGCGGAGTTTGTCCGTCGTACAAAGCCCCCTTCCTCGCGGAGGGGGCTTTTTTCGTGTTCGGCGCGGGCGTCGGGATGGGAGAGGTGAAGGGGTTTTGATTGTTCTGGAGAATGTGTGCAAGGATTTCGACACGGAGGGGGGGTGCTTTCACGCCCTCAGGGGGGTGAGCCTGTCGATACGCAAGGGGTGCGTCTACGGCATCATCGGGCGGAGCGGAGCGGGCAAGAGCACCCTGGTGCGCACGATCAATCTGTTGGAGCGGCCGACATCCGGCCGGGTGACCGTCGCCGGCGTGGACCTGTCGGCCCTGTCCCCCGCGGAGCTTCGCCGTGCGCGGCGCGGCATCGGCATGATCTTTCAGGGGTTCAACCTGCTGGAGTCCCGCAGCGTGGCGGGAAACGTCGCATTCCCCCTGGAGCTCGCGGGCTGGGACGCCGCGCGCATCGCGGGCCGCGTGGACGAGCTTCTGGAGCTGGTGGG
>CAJPSE010000093.1 GCA_905373185.1 uncultured Fretibacterium sp. | reverse complement strand
GTCAAGGCCGGGGTTGGGCTCGGGCTCGGTCCGGTTCCGCGCCCTGGATCGCTCCAGGAGGGCGGAGACGTAGCTCCCCCGCCGGATGACCTGCACGCCGAACCGGCTGAGGGTCTCCGCATAGCCCCCATAGAGGGCTCTCAGCGCCTCGTTGCCGGTTCGGGGCTCCAGGAGCCCGGCGAGGTCGGCGTACACATCCATCCCCCGCCACAGCCCCTCCAGGATGATGCGGGCCCCGAAATCGTCCTGGAGCCCCAGGCAGATCCTCGCGGCGACGCCGCGGTCAAGAACCGCGACGAGGCAGTCGGCCCCGTCGAGAAAACCGTCCGGCATCTCCCCGGAGATATCGTAAAAACCGCATCTTGCCGCAAGTCCCCTGGAGGCGTGTAGCCCCGGAGACGAGACGACGTCCAGGGAACAGCCGAAACGAAGCAGCACCGAAAGTTCGGCAAGGGCCTGCCGGCCCCTCCCTGTCCCGGCGGCCGACAACACGGCGACGACTCGTCCCGGGGCGTCCCGTCCGGAGGAAACGGACGGGGACATACCGGCAGGGGCGCTCATCTGCTCAAGGATGCTCGCCGCATCCGACGTTGACGGCACGTCGTCCATCCCCTTTCTTTCCTAATTTCTTCCCTCCGAAATCGGCCACGCGTCAATTTTCCGTCTGGCGATTGGCCAGGATGACGCGCTCCACCTCCGCGTGCGGGCGCGGGATGACGTGGACGGAATGCAGTTCTCCCACGAGCTTGGCCGCTGCCGCCCCCGCATCCACGGCAGCCTTGACCGCGCCGACGTCGCCGCGAACCATCACCGTGACCAGGCCGAAGCCGATCTTCTCGTAACTGGCGATCGTCACGCTCGCCGCCTTCACCATCGCATCCGCAGCCTCGATAGCACCCACAAGCCCCTTCGTCTCGATCAGTCCCAAAGCCTCAGACATCTCAAACAGTCCTCCTCGAAAAAATATCGGCGGTCCTTTCGACACAGCCGCAAACAAGATTCATGAAACAACTTACATCAACAGTATTGCAAAACACAACGGCATCGCAAAACACAACGGCGTAAAGCATGTACCGTTCGCGAACGACCCCGCCGGAACTCAGCCCTCGAGACGGCGCCAGAGCTCCGACAGCTCCGCGTCGGGTCGTGCGATCACCCGAGCGGAGAACACGGTTCCTATGTTCCTTACGGCGGCCGCGGCGGCATCGACGGCGGCCTGGACCGCAGCGACCTCACCCTCGATGCGAAGCGTCAGGCTGATGGCCTTGCCCACCCCGATCACCTTTTCCTTGCCCAGGAAGGTCACGTCGGCCGCCTTGATCGCCGCATCCAGGGCGGTCATGGCCGCCGTGAGCCCCAGCACCTCAATCAGTCCCAGCGCACGGTTCACGACCTGCCCCTTCCTTCCCGCTCCGCCAGCTCATCCAGCCCTATCGCGCTCCTCCCTCTTATGGAACGGGACTGGCGGGAAAGGCTCATCTCGCGCCTCTCGACGGACATCGGCGCCCTCGTCCCTCGTCCTCTCTCGAGGTACGAGTTCGTACTCCGTCCCTCGGCAGGGCGGCTCGCCGCCCCGGCCCCATTCGAGGCACGGCCGCCGTTGGCCAGGAGCCGAAGAAAACGCTCCTCCCTCGAGTCCAGACCCAGATCGGGCTTCGAGGCGGGCCTCAATTCAGATCTCAACTCAGACCTCAATTCAGAGCCGGAGGCCCTGGAGCCCGAGGACGACGCCTCCCTCACCCGTGCCGAGACCACCGGTCCGGAGCCCGGCCGGCGGGCGAGCTCCTTCATCACCTGCATTACGAGCTCATTGGCCATCTGCGTTCACGCTCCTTCACCATCACAAGAGTTTCCGCACCTCGGCAACCGGACGCGGAATGACATGGACGGCAACGACCTCGGCAATCCTGCCCGCCGCAGCGGACCCGTTCTCGACCGCCGCCTTCACGGCGGCGACATCCCCTTCGACGACCGCCGCAACGATCCCCGACCCGACGTAATTCAGCGAGGCGAGCGTGACGTCCGCGGTCTTCGCCATGACGTCCGCCGCCTCCAACGCCCCCACGAGGCTGCGGGTCTCCACGCTGCCCAAGGCTTTACGCATCGTCCCCGCCTCCTAACGCCCGCGGCGTGCGCCGCCGCCGGCAAAGTATCGGTCGATGGAGCTCTTTACTTTCTCGAAGCCGGGGATGATGGCAGCCTCGTACAGGGAGGCCTTGTCCCCCAGCGGCTTGGTGGCGTCCAGCCCCAACTTGTCCGAGACGCCCCGCTCCATGTGGGACGCCTCCAGAGGCGACCCTAACGCCCCCGATACGACGACCAGGTCGTGCGATGCCTGGAAACGGGACGCGATGGCCGCCTCCACCTCCGCCATATCGTAGATGTCCACGTCGTCGTCCACAACCACGACGTGCTTGATGTCCTTGTAGGCCCCGAGGACCCCGAGGATGGCGCTCTTGCCGTCGCCGTCCGCACGCTTTTTGATGGAGACCACCGCGTGCAGCCGGCACCCGCCCCCCAGGGTCAGGTTCACGTCCTGGACGTTCACGGTGTGGGAGAGGGCCGCGAAAATCTCGGCCTCCTTGATCATCCCATAGGCCAAATGTTCCTCCCGGCAGGGGAAGGCGTGCTGGAAGATGGGCTCGTTCCGGTGCGTCACCGCAGTGACCTCCATCACCGGAGCGGGGGCGACAGTGCTGTAGTACCCCATCAGCTCGGCAAAAGGCCCCTCGGGCTCCGCCCGGCCGGGCTCGATCCTCCCCTCCAGAACGATCTCCGACCAGGCCGGGACCTCGAGGTCGATAGACCGGCAGCGCACCAGCTCCAGGGGCTCGCCCCGCAGCGTGCTGTCCACCTCGTACTTGTCCAGGCCGTACTTTCCGGATCCGATCTGCGAGGCCAGCAGAAAGGGCGCGTCGTACCCCAGGACGACGGCGCACTCGAGGGCTTTTCCCCTCTCGGCGCAGCGGCGGAGCTCACTCAGCAGATGAGGGGAGGCCCCGGACACCAGGATGTAGAGCCTGTTGCCCCCCAGTACCTGGATGCGCCGCACCGCCATCTGGGCCCTGCCGGTCTCGGTGTCGCGAACCACGAACGCCCCCGCGCAAAGGTAGGGTGCGGCGTCTCGTTCGTTCGACGTCGGTACCGGGAGCATCTTGAGCAGATCGATGCCGGAGGTGACGACGTTCTCCTGGACCGGCCCCCGGTCCAGCAGCTTGGGCTTGGACGGAGAGCCCATGGCCCCCATCAACTTGAACAACCGTTTTTCCGGGCTCGTCCCGAGCAGGTCCAGGATGATCGAACGGTTTCCGTAAAGGGCCCCGACCACGGGAATCCTCGACCCCTTGACGTTCCGAAACAGAATGGGCCGCTCGTTGTGGAAGGAGCTGAGCACGGCACCGAGCTCGAACCGCGGATCGACCGGAACGGTGCACTCCATCAGCCGGTCCTGGGCCCTCAGGCGTTCCAGCACGGAACGCAGCATCTGTCTTTCCATTAAAAACCTCCGGTTCTTATCAAAAACGGACGGAACCACGACGGGCAAAACAGCCCGATTCGGATCTCCGAACCTCACGCGGCCTCGTCCGTCTTATTTACTGCGCCCCGGCGCCCTCCCAGCGCCGGGTCAGGCTGTGTTCGACGCCCAACGCGTCCAGGATGCGCCCGGAGAAGGAGACGACCAGCTCCGCAACGCTCTCGGGACGGTGATAAAACCCCGGGGAGGCGGGCATCACCACCGCCCCGGCACGGGTGGCCGCAAGCATGTTCTCCAGATGGATCACGCTCAGGGGCGACTCGCGGGTCACCAGCACCAGCTTGCGGCGTTCCTTCAGGGTCACGTCAGCCGCCCGGGTGAGGAGGCTTTCCGAGAATCCGCCGGCAATAGAGGCGAGCGTCTTCATTGAGCAGGGCACGACCGCCATGCCAAGGGTCCTGAAGGAACCGCCCGAGATGGGGGCCGCGAGGTCGTCGTCCTCATAGAAGCGGTCGGCGAACGTCCTCAGTTCCTCTAGGGAGACCCCGCACTCGTGCTCCATCACGTAAGCCCCCATCCTGGAGACCACGAGATGGGTCTCGCACCCCAGGATTCGGAGCTGGCGCAGCAGTGCGAGGGCATAGACCGCGCCGCTTCCTCCCGTTACGCCGACGACAATCTTCACAGGTTCCTTCATTACAGGTTCCCCCATTGCAGGTTCCTTCATCAAAAAAACGATTTCCCTTCCAGCTAAAACCGCTAAAACCTCTTAAATGAGGGTGGATTTTCTGGGCGCCGCGAGCCGAACGAAACCCCTTCATGAACACCCGAGACCGGCTCTCGATGCGGCTTCCAGAGGATTCCATCGGAAAACCCGCCCTCGCCCTCCTACAGCGTCCCTACTCGGGGAGGGCCGCCTCCTTTTTCGTCTTCGACTCCGGAAGGACGATGTTCAGGAAGATGGCCGTCAAGGTCGCCGTGGTCATGCCGGAACCGAAGATGACCCGGAGCTGTTCCGGGAGGTGGGAGAGCAGATTCGGCCTGAAGGCGATGCCAAGCCCCAGCCCGAGCGACATGGCCAGGATGATGCTGTTTCTTCTGTTGAACTCCACCTCTTTGAAGTTCGAGATGCCGCCGACCGCGATCATCCCGAACATCAGGACCCCGGCCCCGCCGAGCACCGGGCTTGGCATGATCGCGACCAGAGCGCCAATCTTGGGGAAGACGCCGGTTATCATCAGGATGACCCCGGCCAGAGCCACCACAAACCGGCTCGCCCCCCCCGTCAGAGGGATGATGCCGATGTTCTGGCTGAAGGACGTGTTGGGTCCGCATTGAAAGATTCCAGCCAGCAGGCTGCCCACGCCGTCGGCCAAGACGCCCGAGGCGAGCTTGTCGCCGTCGACCTCCTCGTCACATGCCTTGAGGACCAGCACACCACCGCCTATCGTCTCGACGGTCGTGACGATATAGGCGGGTAGGAACGCGAGAAATCCGGAGAGGGTGAAGGCGAGGCCGTAGCGGAGCGGATTGGGGAGCATCAGCCAACTGGCGGTGGAGACGGGGTTGAGGTCCAGCCTCCCCATGAAGAAGGCCACGACGTACCCGACGACGATCCCGATGAGGATCGCCCCCGACGAGAGAAATCCCTTCCCCTTCTGATTGAGGATGAGGATGACAGCCATGACGATCCCCGCCAGCAGCAGGTCCTGGAGGGAACCGTAGGTCTCGGGATTGTATCCGCCGATCCAGTCTATCGAGATCGGTATCATCGTAAGCCCGATGGAGCTGATGACGATCCCCGTGATGAGCGGAGGGAAAAATTTTTGCAGGGGCTTGATGAAGCGGCTCAGCACAATCTCGATGAAGGATCCGAAGAAGGTGGCCCCGAAGTACCCGGGCAGCCCGAAGGCCGACCCTACGGCAATTCCGGGCCCGACGAAGGTGAAGTCCGTCCCCATGACCATGGGCAGCCTGTTCCCGACAGGGCCGATCCCGACCGCCTGGATGACGGTCGCCAGGCCGGCCACGAAGAGCGTCGTGCTCACGATGAAGGTGTTGTCCTCCAGGGACAGGCCGAGGGCATTGTTGACGACGAGCGGGACGGCAACGATACCGGCGAAGGCCGCGAGGATATGCTGGATAGCCAGCGCAATCGACAGGAAAAAGGGCGGCCTGTCGTTGACCCTGTACTTGATCTCCGGATTGCCGCCAGTTTTTTGGGATATCGGAAGTTCTCTCTTCGCATCGCCCATGATGGGGCCTCCTTTTCTCGTGCAGAAGCGCCGTTTCTGAATCATACCTATAACGAAAACGCAAAAAAGGAGGAGCCGGGCGCCCGCGAACGGGACCGGCCCCTCCCCCCGGGGCCCGGGGCTAAGAAAAACTCGCCCGGCTATTTGACCTTGTTCTCGGCGTCGCCTCCGCCGATCCAGGGGTCCTCGCCCTTGTCGCAGGCATCGATGTACTCGTCCACCGTCATGAGCTTCGTGAAGATGCTGAGGTCGTTCAGGCCGTACTCGTGCATCTCCTGCGTCTTGGAGTGCACCGCATCCGTGAGGGTGATCACCCGATAGGCGCGTGCCAGGGCGTCCGTGGCCGTCGAGCGGACGCAGACGTTCGTCCACACCCCGGTGACGACGACCGTATCCATGTTCTCCTCACGCAGGTACAGGTCCAGGTCCGTATGGGCAAAGCCGCTGTGGCGCCTCTTGGGGACGATGTACTCGTCGCCCATCGGCTTCAGCTCCTCGATGAAGTCCGACCCCCAGGACCCCGCCACGGCATGGCAGGGCCTCACCCTGAAGTCCGCATCGTGCTTCCTGTGGGCCTCCTGGATATGGACTATCTGGATGTCGTCGCCCTTCCTCCCACGGATCCACGTCAACAGCCTCTGGATGTTGGGGACTATCTTCTTCCCGTTGGGGCAGACCAACGCCCCCTTCTCATGAATGAAGTCGTTCAGCATGTCAATAACCAAAATCGCCTGTCTCGTCATCGCAGAAACCCTCCTGAAAAAGTTTTGGAATACGCCCCAACGACGACGCGCCGCGGGGTTCTCCTCTTGTCTTCCTTACGAAAAAAGCATCGGACACCTTTGCCCCTCCGCCCTCGGAACGGATACGGAAACGACCGAACCGGCACTTCTAGGAAAACGTTGATTTAATTCATGAAGCACCCCGGTGGTACCCCAGCTTGCCTGTTTTGAGGAAGAAGCTTGCCG
>CAJPSE010000092.1 GCA_905373185.1 uncultured Fretibacterium sp. | reverse complement strand
CCCCCGCACGATAGGTCTTTTTGGATAATATCGGCATGGAGCAGGGGCTCGGCGATCCGCCGTGCCCCATACCTCGTCGCCGTATCTTGCTATATCATGTAGGATGGGAGGGGGGAGCCAAATGAAAAGCCTAGATCGATACAGGGGGTGCCTGCTCGGCGGAGCCGCAGGGGACGCCCTTGGGTATACCGTGGAATTTCTGGACGCCGATTCCATCTTCCGCAGGTACGGAGGGGAAGGCATTACCGAATATTCCCTTGTGAATGGGACGGCGTACATCTCGGACGACACTCAGATGACGCTGTTCACGGCAAACGGCCTGCTCCTTGGGACGACAAGGGACAGGACTCGGGGGACCGTGGGGGGCTTCCTGGACGGTATCGCATTGTGCTGTGAGGAGTGGCTGCGCACTCAGACGGAGACGTATCCGCTGCGTGAAGGGTATCCCTGCAGCTGGCTGACCAATGTTCCCGAACTGTTTGCGCGCCGCGCACCGGGAAATACCTGCCTATCCGCTATCGCGTCGTTCCGCGGAGGAAGAAGGGGCACTATCGGAGAGCCCATCAACAACAGCAAGGGATGTGGCGGGATCATGCGCGTTGCTCCCATCGGCCTGTACTTCGATGGAGAGCGGAATACGTCCGACGAGGTCGCCAGGCTCGGTGCCGAGGCCGCCGCTTTGACGCACGGACATGAACTGGGGTATATCCCGGCGGCGGCGCTCGTTCATATTGTCCACACCGTCTCTCACAGCGAGGACCCCCTGCTGGTCGATGCCGTCTGGAACGCGATGTCCGCCGTGAGGCGCCTGTTTCCGGGGGCGGAGCATTTGGACGAGCTCGAGGCGCTGGTGCGGATGGCCGTCGAGCTCTCGCAGAGCGGCCTCGGCGATCCGGACGCCATTCGGATGCTCGGCGAGGGGTGGGTGGCGGAGGAGACCCTCGCCATTGCCGTCTACTGTGCGCTCAAATACGAGAACGATTTCGACCGGGCGTTGATTGCCGCCGTCAACCACGGCGGCGACAGCGATTCCACGGGATCCGTCACCGGAAATATCTTGGGGGCCCGCCTCGGCGCGAGGGCGATTCCCGAGAAATACCTTGCCCGCCTGGAACTGAGGGACGTCATCTCGGAGATTGCGGACGACCTCTTCATAGGATGCGGAATCTCCGGCTATGGCCCCTACAGGGACGAGCCTTGGGCGAACAAGTACGTATTTATGACCTATGCCCCGTCCGCCGGGGAAAAGGGGGCCTCCCATGGGGCGGGCGGCGGCGGGATCGCCCTTCCCCCGGAGTACGTCAGGCTGAGGGAGGACGTTGAGAAGCTGCGGGCGGAGTTGCTGGCCCTTCTGCTGGAGCAGGATGAACTGGTCCACGTGGTGTGCAGGAATATCGAGATGAGGTACATGCTCACGCTCGGCGGCCTGGAGTACAAAGTGTATGAACTGCGCTGCACGGTGCTGCGGCTCAGAAGAAAGATAGAGATGATCCAGGCGAGGCGGAACAGGCAGGAGAAAATAGTCCTCTCCGAGATCGAATCGGCCCTGGACGACGAATTTGACGCGTATCGGAGGAGGCTGGACGAGCAGATCGGCAGGATGAACGCCGCCCTCGAGAGGAGCAGGGGAGAACTTCTGTCGAAGGAGGATGCGAGGGAACTGAAGAAGCTGTACCGTGCGATCGTGAAGGCGCTGCATCCGGACCTGCACCCCGATGCGGACCCCGCACAGGTCCGGCTTTTCCATAACGCCGTATCCGCTTACGAAAACGGAGACCTGAACGGCCTGCGCCTGATAGGCGAGATGGTGTCTGCCCCGGCCCTGCCGGACCGTGATGAGGACGGACTCGTCGTGCTGGCGAAGGAGAAGGAAAGGCTGATGGAGCTTTTGGGGGCCGTCCGGGAGGAAATCGAGGGGATCAAGGAAGAGTACCCCTATATCTTGAAATCGATCGTAGAGAGCCCGGAGAGGACGGCGGCAAAGAGGGCCGAGCTGGAGAGGGATGCGGCGCGCCTGCGGGAGACGCACGTCCTCTATCAGAACAGGCTCACCGGGCTTCTCGGGCTTTTAGGAGTCGATAGCGAACCCGGAGAAATGGATCCGGAGAAATGCTGAGGTGAGGCAATGAGCGGCCTGGCAAAAAGTGAAGGGAACGATCTGATCGGCCTGCTGCATGGAAAGGGCGGGGGGCTCCTTGTACCCCAGCCATTTGAAAGGGACATCTTTCTCTTCGACACCCATGTGGCGGGGACGTCCTTTATCGAGGGCATCGAGGAGCTCGCCGTGCACCTGAACGTCGACGACGAGCTCGACTTCTTCCGGGAGCCGGACAACCCTCACGACGAGCGGGCCATCGTCGTCAGGACCCGAAGCGGTGCGAAAATCGGCTATATCCCAAGGGACGACAACGTGATCTTTTCCCGCCTCATGGATGCGGGGAAGCTGCTCTTCGGCAGGATATCCGCCAAGGAGATGCGGGGCACCTGGCTGAAGCTAAGTATCAAGGTCCATCTGCGCGAGTGAGGCGGCAAGCCTTATGGAAACGCCGATTCGGTCGGCACTTCCTTATAGGTTTCTCCCCTTCAGCCTCGCCGCCGCGTCCTCGATGATCCCGACGCCCTCCTCCATTTCCTCCAGGTTGCCGAGCCTCGAGAAGCTCAGCAGGTAGAGCCCCCTGAAGTCTTTGCCGTTCACCGCGAAGTCGGAGACGGGGACGATCCTCACCCCGGCGTTCTTCAGATGCTCCAGGAACGCCCCGGGCTCGACCCCCGGGATGCCGGCCACGAAGGACATGCCGGAGTTGGAACCGTGCATTTCGATGTGGGGAGAGCGCTCGATGAGGGACTTCATCTTCGAGTACTTCCTGTTGTAGAGGGCTTTCATCCGGTTTATGTGCTTCTCGAAATACCCCTCCGACATGAAGCGCGACAGGGCCGCCTGAATGAAGAGGGACACCGGGCAGCCGAAGCCCTGGAAGGCCGCCTCGTACTTCTTCATGAGCCTTTCGGGCAGGATCATATAGCTGACCCTCAGCGAGGGTGCGATGAGCCTGGAGAGGGAGCCCAGATAGATCACGTCGTCGTTCGTGTCCATGCTCTTCAGCGCGGGGGTGGGCTTCTCCCGGAACTTGAACTCGCCGTCATAGTCGTCCTCGATGACGTATCTCTCGGGCTTCCGCCCCGCCCAGTTCAGGAGCTCGATCCTCCGGTTTATGGACATAACTGTACCCATCGGAAATTGATGTGCGGGGGTTACAAGAACGGCCGCGGAATTGAGCCCGCTGAGGCGCTCGATCTCGATCCCCTGCTTGTCCAGGTTCAGGAAGATGGGGTTGGCCAGGTCGTAGGTGAAGAAGGGGCTGCTGACGGCATAGCCGGGGTTCTCGAAGGCGTAGAGCGTGCTGGAGTCCAGGAGCCTTTTGAGGATGTAGAAGAGGTGCTCCGTGCCCGCGGAGATGACGATGCGGGACGGGGCCGTGCGGATGCCCCGGGAGTTCCGCAGATAGGCCGCGATGCTCTCCCGCAGGGGAAGGAAGCCCCTGGCGCTGCCCTGCGAGAGCAGCTCCCCGCATTCGGGGGAGAACACCCGCCTGAAAATTTTCTTCCAGACGGAGTAGGGGAAGAGGGAATCGTCGACGCCGTTGTAGGAAAAATCGTACCTGTATTTCTCGGGGGGCGTCCCCTCGGGGCTTTCGGGGCCGCTACGCCCGAGCCTTACCAGGCCGTCTATCTTCTCCACGAAGTAGCCCGTCCTCTCGGCCGGCCTGACGTATCCCTCGACCTCCAGCTGATAGTAGGCGTTGTTGACCGTGTTGATGCTGACCCTCAGGTCCCTGGCCATCGCCCTTATCGAGGGCAGCTTTTCCCCCGCGGAGAGCTCCCCCGAAACGATCCTGTCCTTGATGTCCTCGTAAAGCCCCAGATAAAGGGGGAGATCGGTCCGTCCCGACGACATGTCAACCTCTGTATCCATAAAAATATTTTAATTTGTATCTGTTGGTGGGGACAGTATAGCAGATATAATGCCGGGGCGAACGCGGCATCGGGAGAACAACGCGAATAAAATAAAACGGGAGGAAGAGAACGATGGATATTTACGAGAAGCTCAAGGGCGGAGTCGTCATGGACGTCGTCAACCCGGAACAGGCCAGGATCGCGGAGGGGGCGGGGGCGGTCGCGGTCATGGCGCTCGAGAGGGTCCCCGCGGACATTCGGGCGGCCGGCGGCGTCTCGAGGATGAGCGACCCCAAGATGATCGAGGAGATTGTGAAAGCGGTCGGGATACCGGTCATGGCGAAGGTGAGGATAGGGCATTTCGTCGAGGCCCAGATATTGGAGTCCCTGGGGATAGACTTCATCGACGAGTCGGAGGTCCTGTCCCCCGCCGACGGCGTGTACCATATCGACAAAAAGCGGTTCAGGACCCCCTTCGTGTGCGGCGCACGGAACCTGGGGGAGGCCCTCAGGAGGATCTCTGAGGGGGCAAAGATGATCAGGACGAAGGGCGAGGCGGGGACCGGCGACGTGATCCAGGCCGTCTCCCACATGCGGCAGATCATGGGCGAGATCTCGTGGGTCGCGTCGCTGCGGGAGGACGAGATCCACAGCAAGGCCAAGGAGCTCGGGGTCGACGCCGACCTTCTGAGGTCGGTGCGGGAGAACGGGAAACTGCCGGTTCTGAACTTCTCGGCCGGCGGCGTTGCGACACCCGCGGACGCGGCCCTGATGCGGCAGCTGGGGGCCGAGGGCGTATTCGTGGGTTCGGGTATCTTCAAGTCCGGGAACCCCGAGAAGAGGGCGAAGGCCATCGTCAAGGCGGTCGCGAACTACGAGGACCCCAAGGTGCTGCTCGAGGTGTCGAAGGACCTCGGAGAGGCGATGGTCGGCATCAACGAGGACGAGATAAAGGTCATCATGAGCGCCCGCTGAAGGCGCCGCGCTCGAGGGCAGGGTCGGTCCCCCGCGCGGGGAACCGACCCTATCGACTAAAGAGGTTGATTTCCCTCCTTTGTCACGAACTCCGGCACCGCCTCCGGCGCCAGGGATGCCTGGGAGCCGTCGGCCATGTTCCTGACGGTCACGAGGCCCTTCTCCATCTCCTCGGGGCCGATGATGCAGGTCCACGCGGCGTGCGACGCGTCCGCGCTCTTCATCTGGGCCTTGAAGCCGCGCGACGCGGTGTCCTGTTCCGCTGCGACCCCGTGGCGCCGCAGCCGGTGCGTCAGGACCTGCACCGCGCTCCGCGCCTCGTCGGAGAGAGCCGCGACGTAGACCCTCACCGCCGGGGCCCGGCCGAAGGAACAGCCCTGCTCCTCCATGACGAGGACGATGCGGTCGAGCCCGCCCGCGAAGCCGACGCCGGGCAGGTGCGGTCCCCCGATGGCCTCGGACAGGTTGTCGTAGCGCCCGCCCCCGCAGACGGCGTTCTGGGCCCCGAGATCGCCGGAGAGCATCTCGTAGGCTGTCTTGGTGTAGTAGTCCAGACCGCGCACCAGCCTTTTGTCCAGGCGGTAGGAGAGGTCCAGCCGCTCCAGTCCAGACCGGACCTCCTCGAAGTGGTCCCGGCACTCCGGGCAGAGGTGATCGTAGATGGCCGGGGAGGCGTCCGCCGCGGCCCCGCAGGAGGGGTTCTTGCAGTCCAGGATGCGCAGGGGATTGCGTTCCATGCGTCCCAGGCAGGTCTCGCAGAGCTCGCCTCTGCGGGCCTCGAAGTGGGCCAGTAGCGCCTGGCGGTAGACGGGACGGCAGACGGGGCAGCCGACGGAGTTCAGGACGACCTCCAGGTTCCTCAGGCCGAGGCGCCGGAAGATCTCCGCGGAGAGGTCGATGACCTCGACGTCCGCCCCCGCCCCGGATACCCCCAGGCACTCCATGTCGATCTGATGGAACTGACGGTAGCGCCCCTTCTGGGGGCGCTCGTAGCGGAACATGGGGCCCCAGCACCAGAGCTTGGCGGAGGCCCCCTGGGCGCAGAGCCCGTTTTCCAGCGCGGCGCGCACCATCCCCGCCGTGGCCTCCGGACGCAGCGTCACACTGCGCCCGCCCCGGTCCGAAAAGGTGTACATCTCCTTCTCCACGATGTCCGTGGTCTCGCCGACCCCGCGGGAGAAGAGCTCCGTCTGCTCGAAGAGGGGCAGGTGTACCTCGGAGCAGCCGAAGTCCGCCATCGCCTCGGCCGTCGTCCTCACTACATAGGCCCATTTCCACGACTCGCCGGGCAGGATGTCCCGAACGCCTCTCGGCGCCTTGATGTCCATATCGATCGACCCCATTTCCGTAATCTGTGTCAGGAGTATACCATTCATCGCCCTGTTGCCCGTTCGGGGCGCGGAACCTTACGGTTCCTCCCTCGGAACGGCACGAAGCGTCCCCGGGTTCGTGTAGGTGACCAGGGCCACCGTTCCGGGCACGGAGCGGACGTAGCGGCGTTCCGTGTAGTCCACCGGGACGGAGCCGGAGCTCCTGCCCTTCGAATGGGCCGCGGCGAGGGAGGCCGCGAACTCCAGAACGTCCCGGCGCTCCGTCTCCAGCTCCTCCCGCCCGCGGGAGCCGCGGATGACGACGTGCGCCCCCGGCAGT
Organism: uncultured Fretibacterium sp.; assembly: GCA_905373185.1. GTDB lineage: Bacteria > Synergistota > Synergistia > Synergistales > Aminobacteriaceae > CAJPSE01. The sequence goes on along the minus strand of CAJPSE010000092.1, from coordinate 156 downwards.
TCGTGGGCATGGAGCCAGAGGTCGTCCCCCCGGGCCTGCCTGAAGGTGACGAAGCGGTTGCCCCGCGCCGACAGCCCCACGAGGACGGTCAGCCCGTCCCGCTCGTAGACCAGATGGGGGGGGAGCCCCTTCTTCTCCCGGCCCTTTCCCCTTGGG
>CAJPSE010000091.1 GCA_905373185.1 uncultured Fretibacterium sp. | reverse complement strand
GGATGAGGGAAGAGAGGCCCCTGCGGAGGCTGCCGAACTTCCCCTGCTCCCTGTTCTTGGTGAAAAGAAAATCATATCCCCCGCTTCCCAGCGGGGTCTTGCGCGTGGAGTAGACGGAGTTGAGCAACAGAGCGTCCGGGGTGACCGCGTCGCCGGGCCCCGAATAATCAAATCCGACCTTCATCGAGGCCTGGGTTCCCATCAGCACCAGAAACATCGCGCGGACGTCCCGGTTGGCCTCATCTCCCAAGGGCTCCTCCGTGCGCCCGTTCGAGATGACGACGGAGTTGCGGTCGCTCACGATGTCCCCGCTGACCTGGACGGGAACCTTGGCCGACGCGTCGCCCACCGTATCCATGCCCCCGGTGATCACCATCCACTGGGCGCCCACGCCGCTTGGGCCGAAAAGGTCGTCAAAGCGGTAGTTCGCTCCGGCCTCCGTGCCGGACAGCAGAAGGCACGAAAGGCAAAAGACCGCCGCGCCGCCTGCAGCTCTGAAAAAACTTCTCATGGCAAAACCTCCTTGTTTTGGATATCCCTCGATGCATGTCATATATGTTTGCGACCGGGGAGCTATCGGTCCCTCAATCCCGACCGGCGGGTCCGGGAGAGACGGCGTTCGCTCCGCGCTGCCGCGCGATCCCGCCGGGAGCGCTCCGGATGGCCGCGGGGCGTCCCCTCGTCCTCACGGGGCTCCGGTGAGGACGCCTCCTCGAATGGGGCTTCGGCAGCCTCCGCAGGGGCCTCTCTTCCCTCATCCGCCTCGGGCTCCGCCTCCGCCGCCTTGACCGGTCTCAGCATCCCCGAGGCGGCGATCAGGGAGAGATGATCCAGGGGGCGCAGCGAGGCGGCCCGGGCGAAACAGGCGACGATCTCCCGGGCTCGCTTCATGTAGCTTCGTTCGCCCAGGGCAGAGCTCAGCTCGGCCAGCCCCATGGCCGCGAGGGCGTTGGCCGAGGGGACCGCGTCGTCGCTCGCTGTCTTGCGCCTCAGGAAGATGTTGGGGTCGTCCGAGGAGGAGAGGAACAGTCCCCCGCCCTCGGGGTCCCAGAACTCCTCCAGGAGCTTGCCTGCCAGGGTCTCGGCACAGCGCAGCCAGTCCCGGAGTTGTTTTTTCCGCGCCCCGGCGACGGCTGCTGCGCGGTGAAGCTCCATGACGCCCCACAGCAGCGCCGCGTAGTCCCCTGGGAGGGCGGGAATCCCCGCCTCCCCGTCGCGGTACCGCCGCCGCCAGTTGCCCTTGGGGTCCGGCAGGGCCTTTTGAAGGAACAGGGCGGCCCGCTCGGCGGAGAGTCTCCATTCCGGCTGCTCGAAGGCCGAGGAGGCACGGGCCAGGGCCCCGATCATGAGGCCGTTCCAATCCATGAGCACCTTGTCGTCCACGGCGGGGGGCGTGCGTCGGGATCGGGCCTCCAGAAGGATGGCCCGGTCCCGGGCCAGGCGTTCCGCCGCCTCGGTCGATCGGATCCCGTAGCGCCGCGACAGTTCCGCGACGGCAGATGCTTCGTAAAGAATGTTCTGCCCCGTCTGCATCCCCGTCATCTCGTGTCCGAAGTTCCCGCCGGGCAGGACGGCATAGGCGGCGCAGAACAGGCCGCGGTCCCCCTCCGGGAGCAGCCGACGGATCTCCTCCTCCGTCCAGAGGTAGTAGCGCCCCTCCCCCTCCTCGCTGTCCGCATCGAGGGACGTCCGGAAGCAGGACTCCGGGGCGGTGAAATCCCGCTGCACGCACCCAACGATGTCCTCCGCCAGGGCGCGGTAGAACGGGTCGGGCCGGATCTCGTGGGCCAGCGCCGCGGTCAGGAGCAGCAGGGCCTGATCGGCGAGCATCTTCTCGAAGTGGGGGATGAGCCACTGTTCGTCCGTGGCGTAGCGCGCGAACCCGCCGCCCAGATGGTCGTGGATGCCGCCCCTCCACATGCGGCGGAGGGTCAGGTCCGCCATGGCAAAAAGTTCCTCGCGCTCCCGTGTGGAGTTGACGGCCGACCGGGCCTGTTCCAGCAGGAAAAGGAGGCGCGGCGCGGCCGGGAACTTGGGTGCGAACCCGAACCCACCCCACTGCGAGTCGAAGAGTCCTTGGAGCTCGCTGAGGGCGCTTCGGGCCGCCGCAGCGCCCACCCGACCCCCTGAGACAAACCTCAGGTGGGCGGCCAGCATCTCCGTAAGGCTGTCGGCCCCACGAATAACGTCCTCGCGCTGCATGGACCACAGCCACTTGACGCGCGGCAAAATGGCCGTCAGCCCCGGCATCTGGCCCGTCGTCCTCTTGGGCAGCCACGTGGCCGCGAAAAAGGGCCTGCCCTCGGGGGTCAGGAAGAGGTTCAGGGGCCAGCCTCCGTTTCCGTTCTGGATGTGGCATATGTCCATGAAGAGCCCGTCCAGATCGGGCCGTTCCTCCCGGTCCACCTTGATGGCGACGCAGGTGTCGTTCATGAGATCCGCCACCTCGGGGTCGGAAAAACATTCCCGCTCCATGACATGGCACCAGTGGCACGAGGAGTAGCCAATGGAGAGAAATATGGGTTTGTCCTCCCTGCGCGCGGCCTCGAAGGCCTCGTTCCCCCACGGGTACCACCCTATGGGGTTGTCGGCGTGCTGGAGCAGGTAAGGGCTGGACTCGTCCGACAGACGGTTCCTTGGAGGGGATGAAGGGGAGCCCGCCGTCCCCGGGGCGGTTGAGAGGTCCCTGTAGATCAAGCGGTCATTCCCTCCCGTCCTCCTCCACGATCCCGGGTAGCTCGTCGAGGGACCCGACGGCGCGCCACGCCCCCAGATCCAGGAGCTGATCCTTCGTGAAGTTGCCCTGCGCCGCGCCAATGGCCCGCGTCCCTGCGGCGAGGGCCGTCCTGACATCGATGTCGGAGTCCCCGACGTAGACGGTCCGATCTGCGGGGACTCCGAAACGGTCCATGAGACTCAGGAGCATCCCCGGCTCGGGTTTGTAGGGCAGGTGGTCCGAGGGGCCGACGATCGCGTCGAAATAATGGGCCGTTCCGCTCCTCTCCATGGCCGTCCGCGGGGCGTTCCGATTCGAGGCGACGGCCAGAACCAACCCCATCTCCCGAAGGCGGGGCAGGATCGTCCTCGTCTCGGGGAAGGGGCGGATCATGGAGTGTTCGAGCGGCGCGACCTTGTCGCGGTACAGGTCCATCCACTCGGGCCGGTAGTCGCCCAGGGTGCCGATCATGAACTCCCTCATGGGCATGGCGATGCACCGCATCACCTGGGCGAGAGTGGCCTTGGGACGGCCGACCGCCTCGGCCACCAAATTGAGCCCCGCCAGGATGGCGTGGCTCGAGTCCACAATCGTCATATCGTGGTCGAAAATCATCAGTTTGATCATTAGGCCCTCTCCATTACCGATTCTCTCTGTCGATGTCCTCTACCAGTGTAATGCCCTTTCCGCTCGGAGCCGGAAAGCTGCGGTTCGGATCGGGATATCCTCGTCAAGACGCTCCGGTCGTTCCAGGGACCTTCTCCAAGGTAGCCTTGAGAAGGTCCCTAGCGGAGTCCTCCGAAAGCTTTCCGCCTCCCTTCAGGCGGTTCAGGATGTAATTGTAGATCTTGCACAGCTCCTCCCCATGTGGGCTCAGCTCTCCCGATTCGAGGCGGGACTCCTTCGTTTGAAGGTCCTCCAGCGCGGCGAGGGCGGTGCAGGCGAGGATGTGCTCCTCGGAATTTGCGCTTCCTTCCGGCATCAAAGGCTCCGTGGAGGCTCCCTGGGAGAGCATCCCGTTGACGTTCGCCCTCAGCGCGCTGAAGTTCGTGGTGAGCTCCAGGTAGATGTACATCTCGATGTAGATTCGCTGAAACTCCGACTCGGGGGGCGTGATGAGGCTCGCGGCGGTCCTGGGAGGCTTCGGGGCCTCGTGTCGGGGGGCGGCCGGAGTTGGAGCTGGAGTTTGGGTTGGAGCTGGGGTCCGCGCAGCGGTCGACGCCGCAGGTGGGGTCGGTGCCGCGGCCGGCGCCGTGGATGGAATCGGCGCCGTGGATGGGATGAAAGCCCCGGCGAAAGCCGCTGCAGGCGGGGGGACGGGGTTCGCCGAGGGACCGAAGGTGGCCCCTGATGCGGGCGCGGACAGGATGACGGGGCTCGTCGCGGCAAAATCGGGAGCGGCCGCCCCTGAGCCTCCTGCAGTGGGTACCGAAAATTCCTCACCCCCTGCCTGTGTGGGAGTGCTGGTCTGCGGTGCGGGGTCCGAAAAATCGGGCATGATGTCGATGGCCCTGCCCTGGACGGGCATTCCCGAGGATGTGGAGCTGGACGTGGAGCTGGATGCGGATGTGGATGGTGAGCGGGTGGTTTTCCCCCCCCGAGGGCCCCGGCCTTTCCGCCTCAGGACGTGTGCCAGCAGCAACAAAAGAAAGAGTCCCAGCCCGATGACGACGTAGGGCAGGCAATACCGATAGGGCTGTAGGGGCTGGAGCGCGGAGACGGAATCGAACCAATTCAGCAGGGGGCCGAATACCTCCATTACGATCTGATGGAATGAGGTCAGCAGGGTCTGTAGGTTGAATGACATCGGCAATATCTCCTTTGCTTTACAGCTGCTTTACAGCGCTAGGCGCGGGGCTGAAAGATCAGTGCCGCCCAGAGGAGGACGTTGAACACGATCACGAGGAACACGGCTGCGGAGAGCATGTCCTTCCCCGCCTCGATCTCGGCGCGGTAGTTTTTGTCTATCAGGTCGAAAGCCCTTTCGACCGCGCTGTTGACCAGCTCGAGGGCCATCACGGCCATCCAGCCCCCGATCACGGCCAGGGAGCGCGGCAGCGGGGGCCGCAGATGGAGCAGCAGCGCGCACAGAAAGAAGAACACCACGGCCTCGTACTCGAATGCCTGCTCCTGCCTGAATGCCTGAAAAAGGCCTCTCAGGGAGTACGCGGTGGCGTTGTAGAGACGTTTCCACGGGGTGTAACGTCTCAAAGTCCGACCCCCGTGCGATGCGCCGTCGTCCCATGAGGAGTCAAAGAGTCCGCTCCCCTTTGCGTCCCGTGAGGGTGATGCGCCCTTCCTCCCTGGGGTCCGCCCTCCCCTGGCAGTCGACGGCCAGATATTCGGCAAAGGCATCGGTATCGAGATAGGGGGTCTCGACGCGGGGGGCGCTCCTCAACACCTCGTACTTCTCCCCGTCGCCCCCGTTGACCATCCAGCCCGTGGTGGCCACGGTGTAGGTCCCCTCGTCCATGACCTCCTCCCATCCGCCGTCCTTGAGGACGAGAAGGGACTTCAGGCGGCTGCCCAGGGTGAGCACACGGTCGTCCTTCATGATGGTGGGGGGCGCGGAGAGGTCGTAGACGGCCTTGAGCCCGGACACCTGGAGGAACGATCCGTTATGGAGGCGTCTCATGGGGTTGTAATCGTCCGTTTCGTCCGCGATCAGAGCCGATGCGGAGACCTCCAGCACCCAGCGCAGCTCCTTACCCGTCAGGGTCAGCACGAAGATGCGGTCCCCGAAGGGCAGTATGTCCGCGAGGGTCCGCTCCGAGAACTCCCCTGCGGGATAGATGGCGTCCCCGCGTATCCCCCCGCTGTTGATCAGGGCCACGTCCGCGCTGGCCTTGAAGCGCATGCTGTCGGTGATGAAGTTTCCAATGGGCGCCTCCCCGGTCCTCAGCGTCTTGCTCCTGGTATCGAGCGGGTGCTCGAAGCTCCCAAGCACATGGCTGAGGGCGCTCGCCAGCTTGTTCTCATACTCGAGGGCGATCTCCAGCACTCCGGGATCGGATATTGCCCGGCCCAGGACGGGGAGCAGCGTCCACGAAGTCCCTCGGGCGTCCAGCCTGCCGCCCTTCATTCTGATGCCCAGGCGTCCCACGAACTGTCCCCCCAGGCCGCTCCAGATCAGGAGGGTCGGGTCACCCTCCGGGTCCTTGATGAGGATGGGCTCGTCGGTCTGCTTGAGGGGCGCCCCGCATCCCGTGATGACGTGTATCCCCGCCACCGATCGGGCCAGCGCGACGCTCTCGTTCTCGTAAAGGCCGCTGAGAAGGACGATGACGTCGGCGCCCTTTCGCCTCAGATCGTCCACCATCTCCCGGGCCACGGTATTGAAGTCCGGATCGAACGAGACCCCCTCGGGCCGGTTGGTCAACCGCATGACGGCGGGGGAGAGGAGCCCGAAGAAACCCACCTTCATGTCGCCCGCCTGCAGCACGACGTTCTTCTGCAGGGAGCTCAGGAGCTCGGGGTCCTGTGTGACGAGATTCGAGATGACGACGGGGACGCGGGATACGGAAAGCGCCGCCTTCAAGTGCTCCAGGCCGTAGTCGAACTCGTGTTTGCCGAGCGAGTTGACCGCAATTCCGGCCCTCTCGAGCGCGATCATCTCGGGCCTGCCCTTGAAATAACGCCACATCGTCCCCGCGACGGCCTCGCCCGTCGCGACGAATATGGGGTTGACGCTCTTCTTCATGTCCGCATTCACGATTCCCGTGGCCGCACACAGCCCGCCCATGGCGGGAAGCGATCGCTTGGCCGTGGACTTGACGGGCAGGAGGTGGCTTTGAAGATGATTGAGCGTGTAAAGGGTGACCTCCCCGTCGCGGGCGTATGCGACACACGTCGCCATGAGGAGACAAATAGACAGGGCGAGCCTCCGGAGCAGTCGTTTTTTCATGATCGCTTCAACACTCCTTGTCCTGACAATAGACTTCATCGGGATGATATCCGACCGCCTCGGGGCGGAGGGGCAAAATCGGCGCCCCGTACATCAGAACAGTGTAGAGCTTCCCCATCCCGATTACAACCCCATGAGACGCCTCCATAACGGATCGTTCCTCCAGGTG
>CAJPSE010000090.1 GCA_905373185.1 uncultured Fretibacterium sp. | reverse complement strand
CCCGATGGCCCGATGCACCAGCGCGGCGGCGACGCTCGAGTCCACGCCGCCCGACAGGCCGCAGACAACGCGTCCGTCCCCGACCCTCTCCCGGATATCCGCCACGGCGTCCTCGACCCAGTCCCCCAGGTTCCAGTCCCCCCTGCATCCGCAGACCTCGAACAGGAACTGCCTCAGGATTTGCGTCCCCTGCCGGGTGTGGACGACCTCCGGGTGGAACTGTAGGCCGAAGCATCGACCCCCCTCGTCCTCCATGGCGGCGATGACGCCGTGGGCCGTCTCCGCCGTGACCCGGAACCCCGGCGGGACCGCGGCGACCCGATCACCGTGGCTCATTAGAACCTCCAAGCTGTCGGCGAGGTCCCCGAAGAGGGCGGACTCCCCGCGCCGTTCTATGGGCGTGACCCCGTACTCCGGACGCTCGCCCGAAGCAACGCTCCCGCCATGCGCCTTCGTCATGAGCTGCATCCCGTAGCAGATCCCAAGGATGGGGACTTCCAGGTCGAAGAGGCCCCGGTCGACGGCGATGGCCCCCGGCTCGTTGACGCTGTCGGGCCCGCCGGAGACGATGACGCCCAGCGGGGCGAGCTCCGCGACGCGGCTTCGAGGGGCATCCCACGGCAGTACGACGCTGTGGATGTGCAGCTCCCGGACCCTCCGCGCGATCAGTTGGGTGAACTGCGATCCGCAGTCTATGATGACGATGTTCTCCAAAGGACTCCCCTTCCTATTCTACGGTGACGCTCTTGGCCAAATTCCTCGGCCTATCTATCTCCCGCCCCATCAGGTACGCCAGGTAGTACGCGAAGTACTGCAGCGGGATCACCGTCAGGAACGGCGTCAGCTCGTCCTCCGTCCCGGGTACGAAGATGCAGTCGTCCGCGAAACGCGGCACGTCGGGGTCGCCCTCCGTTGCAACGGCGATGATCGGGGACCTCCGGGCCCGGGCCTCCTGGACGTTGGACAGGGTCTTCTCGAAGATGCGGTCCCGCGGCAGCAGGGCTACGACGGGCATCGTCTCATCCAGCATGGCGATGGGGCCGTGCTTCATCTCCCCCGCGGAGTGCGCCTCGGCGTGGACGTAGGAGATCTCCTTCAGCTTCAGGGCCCCCTCCAGCGCCACGGGGTAGGACGCGCCGCGGCCGATGAAGAGGAACCCGCGGGCCCCGAGCCGGCGCTCCGCGATGTCCTTGAGCGAGCGGCTCCGGGCGATGAGCTCCTCCACCTTGAGGGGTAGGAGCTTCAGCTCCTCGGCAAGCCGGGACTCGTCCTGCGGCAAGAGCTTCCCGCGCCGCTTCCCGATCCACAGGGCCAGCAGGGTCAGGGCCGCAAGCTGTCCCATGAAGGTCTTCGTGGCCGCGACCCCGATCTCGGGCCCCGCGCGCAGTTCCAGGAAGGCGCCGACCTCCCGGGCCAGGGACGACCCCGCGACGTTCGTCACGGCCAGGCAGCGCGCCCCCCTGGCCTTGGCCCCACGGGCCGCGGCCAGGGTGTCCGCCGTCTCCCCGGACTGGGAGACGAACACCGACAGCGTCGACGGGTCGCAGACGGCGTCGCCGTACCGGTACTCCGACGCCGTCTCCACGCGGAGGTCCAGCCCCGTGAAGCGGTCGAAGAGCCCCGCCGTCGCCAGCGCGGCGTAGTGGGACGTTCCGCAGGCGACGAGCTGGATGCGCCGCAGCGAGGCCGCTTCCTCGTCCGTCATGGGGACCTCCGCGCTCAGGTCGATGGAGCCCTCCGCCAGGCGCCCCGCGAGGGTGCGCCGCAGCACACCGCCCTGCTCCTCGATCTCCTTGAGCATGAAGTGCGGGTACATCCCCTTGGAGGCCATCTCGGGGTCCCAATCGACCGTACTCAGCTCGGCCGGGAGCGGACGGCCCTCGAAGTCCGACAGGGCTATTCCCCTTGCCGAGAGCTCGGCGATCTGATCGTCCTCCATGAAGAGGATGTCGTGGGTGTAGGGAAGCAGCGCTGTCGCGTCCGACGCGCAGAAGGCCTCCCCCTGTGCGGCCCCGAGGATCAGCGGGGGCCCCTTGCGCACGCAGTAGAAACGGTCCGGCAGGTCGGCGAACAGGACGACGAAGGCGAAGGAGCCCCGAAAACGCCGGCACGCCCCACGCAGGGCCTCCTGAGGGTTGCCGCCGTTGAGGGCGTAGAGCCGGGCGATGAGGCAGACCGCGACCTCGGTATCGGTCTCGGAGAGAAAGGCGACGCCCTGAGCGCTCAGTTCCTGCCGGAGCTCGTGAAAGTTCTCCACGATGCCGTTATGGATGAGGACGACCTTCCGGTCCGGGTCGGCGTGGGGGTGGGCGTTCTCGTCGGTGACCCCGCCGTGCGTCGCCCACCGCGTGTGTCCGATCCCCACGCTGCCCTCCAGAGGGGTGGTCTCCAGCTTCGCCTTCAGGTTGGCCACGCTGCCCACGCACTTCACCATGCCCAGGCCCTCGGAGCCCGCAACGGCGATCCCCGCGGAGTCGTACCCCCGATACTCCAAACACTCCAACCCGCCCACGACGACATCGACGACCCGCCGCGGGCCCGTGTAACCCATGATCCCGCACATTTTGAGGACATCACTCCGCTTCAGACAATTTTCCCGTTTTTCCGATTCTCCCATTTTTCGAGAGGCGATGCCCGCATCGCCTCCCAAGCGCGCTCCGCAGAATCACCGTAAAGGCATTCCCCAAAAAGTATCCTCGTCAATGATACCCGACAATCCCCATCCGGGAAAGCGCCATGACAATAGTACATGAAGCCGCCGAGTCCCGTCGGGATTTTCACCGGTCGGCGGTCCCCCTGCGGGGCCGAGCCGTTTCTCCTCCAGGCAACGCCCTCCCGTTTCCGCCTCTACAAGCTGGAGACGAACCCGGGCAAATACGTTTCGAACAACCGAAGCTTCCGCCCTTTTCCTGCTTGACGGCCCGGACAAGTCCTATATAATTACAGTGCGGTAGTTTGAGGAAAGTCGCAACCCTGAAAGAAGGATATGAGAGAGACCCATCCGGAGGAGAAACTCCCGGCGGGGCGCCGAAGGGGCAAGTGCTCGAAACACGGAAACTCTCAGGCCAAAGGATCGTATCCGGACAGGACTCTGAAGCTGTATGTTTCCTTAAAGGGGGAGCCTGGCGACAGAACGCAGAAGGTCCGGAGGGGTAGCCGATGCAGAACAATACCGTGCTCGTCACCAACAACGAAGGGCTCTCGCGGGTCGTCCGAAACGGGCGTCTCGTGGAGGGGTCGTCTTTGGACGTTCTCGTGTCCGTCCGAAGCTCCGTGCACCTTGGCGGACGCCTTCTCACCCACCCCCTCTGTGGCAATCTCAGACCTTACCAGCAGCCCTTTCGTTCCGTCCTCATCCAGGAGTTCCCGGGAGCGCTCGTGGACCTGGAGTCCCTGTCTCTCATCGAAAATGCGGTGGCTATATACAGGAGCTGCGAGGATCGCATGCTCCTTCCCGAGAGCCTGGACGAACCGACCCGTGCGGATTATGCCTTCATCGACGGCGAGTTGATGAGGGAAAGTCTGGAGCGGTATGGCATGTTGCCGCGTCATACGGCGTTGCCGCCCGCCGCGCTGCTTACTCATAGTCCAGATTAAAGGAGGTGAATGCACAATGCCTGTCGAGTTGACGAAGGAGAACTGCGACGCCGAGGTGAAGCAGGCCAGTGGTGTGGTCGTCATGGACTTCTGGGGCCCCGCATGCGGCCCCTGCATGGCGCTGATGCCCAAGTACCTGGAGATCGCCGAGAAGTACGAGGGTAAGGCCAAGTTCTGCAAGGTGGATACGTCCACGAACAAGCGCGTGGCCATCAACTTCAAGGTCATGAGCCTGCCGACTATCCTGTTCTACAAGGATGGCGCGGAGGTGGCCCGCCTTGGCGGCGCCGACGCCACGGCCGAGAACATCGAGGCCAAGGTCAAGGAGCTGATCGGGTAACACGGCGATTTTTTTGGAAAGGGGGAGTATCATTTTGCGGTTGGAACTCCATAGGCTTTTTGTGAAGCATCTGAAGTTCGGGGAGAAGACCGGTTTTGCGGACGGGACACTGACCGTCAACAAAAAGGAACTGCTCGACCTGATAGCCGAGGATCCTCTCTTGGGTAAGAAGCTGGACGTTGACCTGGCCATGCCCGGAGAGAGCGTCCGCATCATACCGGTGAAGGATGTCGTCGAGCCCCGCTGGAAGATCGAGGGTAAGGGACAGGTGTTCCCGGGGATGCTGAGCGACGTCGAGACCGTCGGAGAGGGCAAGACCCTCGTCCTCTCGGGCGCGGCCGTCGTGACGGCGGGCAAGCTGGTGCGCTTCCAGGAGGGCATCATCGACATGTCCGGTCCCGGCGCGGAGTACACGCCCTATTCCCAGACCTGCAACGTCGTCCTTGTGCTGGAGCCGTCCGATCCCAACATGGACAAGCACGACTACGAGCAGGCCTGTCGTATCGCCGGCGTGAAGGCAGCCGCCTATCTGGCACGCTGCTGCGCCGATGTGAAGGCCGACAAGGTAGAGGTCTACAACCACGCCAACATCAAGGAGGCCATGTGGGCCCACCCCGGTCTGCCCAAGGTGGGTTACATCTACATGCTCCAGACCCAGGGCCTGCTGCACGACACCTACCTCTACGGCGTGGACGTGAAGAAGATCCTGCCGACGCTCATCTCGCCGCTCGAGGTCATGGACGGCGCCATCACGTCGGGCAACTGCGTCTCCGCCTGCGACAAGAACAGCACCTACGTGCACCAGAACAACCCCGTCATCGCGGACATGCTGAAGCGCCACGGGCGTGACTTCAACTTCGTGACCTGCATCGCGACGAACGAGAACGTCACCCTGGCCGACAAGCGCCGCAGCTCCAGCTACGCCACCAAGCTGGCGGCCATGCTGGGCCTCGACGGCGTGGTCATCACGGAGGAGGGCTTCGGCAACCCCGACGCCGACTTGGTGATGAACTGCTGGAAGGCGGAGCGCCTTGGCATCAAGACCGCGCTGCTGACGGATGAGTACGCCGGACAGGACGGCGCGAGCCAGTCCCTGGCCGATTCCTGCCCCGAGGGCGACGCCTGCGTCACGGCGGGCAACGCCAACGAGGTCATCGTCCTGCCGCCCATGAAGAAGGTCATCGGCTACGCCGAGGAGGCCAACGTCATCGCGGGAGGCTGGGACGGCTCCCTGGCCACGGACGGCACCATCACGGTGGAGCTCCAGGCCATCACCGGTGCCACCAGCGAGCTGGGCTACACGAAGCTGGGCGCCTACACGCTTTAATCCGGTTTTTGCTTGAAGCTTCAATAATTTCTATAGAAGGAAGGTGTCAAACATGGGCAAACTGGCAGGCAAGAAGCTGTTGCTTCTCGGCGAGCGCGATGGCGTTCCCGGCCCCGCCATGGAGGCATGTTTGAAGGACAGCGGCGCCGAGATCCTCTTCTCGGCCACCGAGTGTTTCGTCTGAACTGCCGCAGGGGCGATGGACCTGCAGAACCAGCAGCGCGTCAAGGATGCTGGTGAGAAGTACGGATCCGATTGCATCGTCATTCTTGGCTCCTCCGACGCCGAGGGCGCGGAGATCTACGCCGAGACCGTCAGCAACGGCGATCCGACTTATGCAGGCCCGCTCGCCGGAGTCTCGTTGGGACTCCCCGTATATCACGTTTTCGACCCCGTCATTCGCGCCGAGTGTGATCCCGCCGCTTGGGAAGAGCAGATCAGCATGATGGAGATGGTGCTCGACCCCGAAGCATTGGCAGCCGCGGTCAAGGGCATACGCGATCAGTACAGCAAAAACGCGATCTGACCAAACCTCCGCGATTGATGCTGTCACCCTATGAAGAAAGGTGGGACAGAATTGGCTTTTCGTGTGGTTCATTACATCAACCAGTTCTACGCGGGCATTGGCGGTGAGGAAAAGGCCGACCACAAACCTGAGATCCGTGAGGCCGTCGTAGGTCCCGGAACCGCTCTCAAGGCCGCTTTGGGCTCCGAGGCGGAGATTGTGGCGACCGTCATCTGCGGAGACTCCTACTTCGCCTCCAACATGGAGAAGGCGAGCGCGGAGATCATCGAGATGATCAAAAAGTATAAGCCGGACGCCTTCGTGGCGGGTCCCGCGTTCAACGCGGGCCGTTACGGGACCGCGTGCGGCGCCATGTGCGAGGCCGTCTCCAAGCAGCTGGGGATCCCTGTCATCAGCGGCATGTACCCGGAGAACCCCGGCGTCGAGATGTACAAGAAGGCCGCTTACATCGTGGAGACCCCTGACAGCGCGGCCGGCATGAAGCAGGCCGTCCCCGCGATGGGCAAGCTGATCCTGAAGCTCCTGAAGAAGGAGCCGATCGGCAAACCCTGCGAGGAGGGCTACATTGAGCGCGGCATCCGCAAGAACGTCTTCTACGACAAGCTGGCGGCCGAGCGCTGCGTGGATATGTTCGTCTCCAAGCTGAAGGACCTCCCCTTCGAGACCGAGTACAAGATGCCGGTCTTCGACCGCGTGCCCCCTCAGCCCGCCGTCAAGGACATGAAGAACGCCGTCATCGCCCTGGTGACCTCAGGTGGCATCTGCCCGAAGGGCAACCCCGACCACATTGAGGCGTCCAGCGCCAGCAAGTACGGCGAGTACGACATCACGGGCGTGATGGACCTGACCTCCGACAAGTACTGCACAGCCCACGGCGGCTACGACGCCACCTACGCCGACCAGGACGCCGACCGGGTCCTGCCCGTCGACGTGATGCGCGACCTGGAAAAGGAAGGCGTCTTCAAGAAGTTGCACAACAAGTTCTACACCACCGTCGGTAACGGCACGGCCGTCGCCAGCGCCAAG
>CAJPSE010000089.1 GCA_905373185.1 uncultured Fretibacterium sp. | reverse complement strand
CGAAACCGCTCGTTTTCAGTCGTGCGGTCTCCGACCGGACGATGCGCGCCGTCCCTCCCAACCGGATCGTCGGGCTGGTGGGCGAGTCGGGAAGCGGAAAAAGCGTGACCGCGGCGGCGGCGATGAACCTCCTCCCGCCCCCCCTGCACGTCCTGAGCGGAGAGGTGCTCTTCAAGGGGGAGAACCTGCTGGACAGGACGGACGGGGAGCTGAGGTCGCTCAGGGGGCGCGAGATGTCCATGATTTTCCAGGAGCCGTCACGGGCCCTGAACCCTCTCCTGACCGTTGGGGAACAGATCGGAGAACTTTTTGCGGCGCACGGCGGCATGTCCCGCAGGGAGCGCCGGGAACGGGCCATCGAGCTTCTGCAAAGCGTTGGGATCCGCGATCCCCGGTCCCGATACCGGGAGTATCCCCACGAGTTCTCGGGCGGGATGCAGCAGAGGATTCTCATCGCCATGGCCGTGGCGCTGCGCCCGTCCCTCATCGTGGCGGACGAGCCGACCACGGCCCTCGACGCCACGGTCCAGGTCCGCATTCTCGAGCTCCTGAGGCGCCTCCAGGAGGAGACGGGGGCCTCAATCCTCCTGATCACGCACGATCTGCGGGTCGTCGCCTCGCTGTGCGACGAGGTCTGCGTGATGTACGCCGGCGAGCTGGTCGAGAGGGCGGATGTCTTCACGCTCTTTGAACGTCCACAGCATCCCTATACCCGAGGGCTGATGGAGTCCGTCCCCAGGGCGGACGTCTTCCGCGGCCTCCCACGATGCATGAAGGGGCAGGCCCCGGAACGTTTTTACGAGCTGGACGGATGCCGCTTCGCCCCGCGCTGCCCCAGGAGCCGGCCGATCTGCATCCGGGAAAAACCGGCGTTTCAGTGGGAGGACAATCACGGGGAGAAAGGATGCCGTGTTCGGTGTTTTTTCCCGATCGATGCCCCGGATGAGAGGGGGGACGAACGATGAACGCTCCCCTGGCCGAGTTCCGAAACGTGGGGATGATCTTTCACCGAAACGGTATTTTTCCCTCGGGACGCGGGGAGACCCGGGCGCTTCACGGCGTCGACCTGGCCCTGTGGCGCGGGGAAACGCTGGCGCTGGTGGGCGAGTCGGGGAGCGGAAAGAGCACCCTGGGCCGGGTGCTGAACGGCGCCCTGCGCCCAACTTGCGGTTCCGTGCTCTACAAGGGAAGGGACCTGGGCGGCCTGCGTGGAAGGGAAAAGCGGGACGCGATGCGAAATATCCGCATGGTCTTCCAGGACTCCGCCTCCGCGCTGAACCCCAACATCTCCATACGCGAGAGCCTGTTGGAGCCGCTGGAGGCGTTCGGGATCGCGGAGGCCGGACGCGGCCGTCTCGATCTCGCCATGAAACTGCTCGAAAGCGTCGGGCTGCCGAGGGAGACGGTCTTTCGCCACCCCCGCGAGCTCTCCGGAGGACAACGGCAGCGCGTGGGCATCGCCCGCGCGCTGGCCACGGATCCGGAGCTCCTGATCTGCGACGAGCCCGTCTCGTCCCTCGACGTCTCGATCCAGGCTCAAATCCTCCGTCTGCTGCACTCTCTGAGGGAGGAAAAGCGGCTCACCTGTCTCTTCATCTCTCACGATATGGGCGTCGTGCGCGCGATATCGGACCGCGTCTGCGTCCTCTACCGAGGCCACATCTGCGAGGTCGCGGACACCGAAGCGCTGTACGACCGTCCCCTGCATCCCTACACCCGATGCCTACTGGACTCCATCCCCAGCATGAACCCCGGGGACCGAGGGAAACGACCCGTTTCCCCTCTCGACGCTCCCTCCGTCCCCGCCTCGGAGGAACGATGTCCGTTCCTGCCGTATTGTCCGCGCTCCACCCGGGACTGCACCCTGCGTATGCCCGAGCTCACGGAGCTTGACGGGCGCAAGGTCCGCTGCTTCCATGCATATGATTCGGATACGGTCAGGACGGTGCCGTGATATGAAGGGGACGGGTGGACTTCACCACGAGGCGGAAGCCCCTCCAAAAAACGATATTGCCCTGTCATTTCACGCCCCATTTCCTTCACAAGACTATTGACGCGTATAATGTGCGCATGATATGCTGTCCCCACAACGGAGAGAGGGGGAGGGGCTAAATACCAAGCTCAAAGCGGGCAATCGAAGAAATTACGGCGGCAGGTTGGTACTACGTCAGTGCAAGAGGCAGCCATCACTACTTCGAGCACCCTACGAGGCCCGGCAAGGTTTCCGTTCCGCACCCCAAAAAGGACCTCCCCATCGGAACCTACCGGAGCATACTCAGGCAGGCGGGAATCCTTTAATTCCTGCCTACCGGAAAGGACATAACGGTGCGCACAAAAAAACCGGACCACTACATCTTCCCTGCGATCTTCAACTACGCCGACGATGGAATCTCCATATCGTTTCCCGACCTCCCGGGGTGCCTGAGCTGCGGGGACGATCAGAAAGAAGCGATGTATATGGCGCAGGATGTTCTTGCCGGGTATTTGTCGCTCATGGAGGATGAGGGCGAATCCATCCCCGAGCCCTCCGACCTCCGCAGCATCCATACGGAGCCCAACGAGGCCGTCGTGCTCGTCGACGCATGGATGGTCCCCATGCGAGAAAAAACCGTCCGCAAGAACCTGACGATCCCTGCCGGTCTTGCCTGGCGCGGAGAAAAGGCCGGGATCAATTTCTCCCAGCTTCTCACGGACGCGCTCGACAAAGCGTTGAGCGAAACAGTATAAGCCAAAAAACGAGGGCGGGGCCAACAACCGCCCCCGTTTTTTCGTCACGCCCCGCACTTGACGAGTTTCACCATTACCAGATTTTCAAGCAAAACGCAGCAGACAAATTCCGTTGAAAAACCACCGCCGCGTTTTCCTCACCCGGCGCGCCTCACGACATCATCTCGATGAAGGCGCCCAGGCGGGTCTCTATCTGTCCTCGGTCCGACTGGGAGAAATCGGTATCGACGCGAAGGTAGGGAAGCCCCAGCTCCTCGTAGATCGTCGTCTTCGTGTGCCAGGCCTCCACGGCGAAGGTGTGGCAGCCCTGCAGGACCACCTCGACGACTCCGTCGACCCTGTAGTCCGAGACCAAATGCCTCAGGTCGTCGAAACGTCCTTTGTTGGGCGTCATGACGGAGCAGTTGATCTTCAGGTACCGTTCGGCCAGGGCCTCGTAGGGGTCCTTGTCCTCGTCGACCATGAACCGAAGCGTCCTGGGCCCGGCGCAATGGTCGGAGCAGACGTAATCGGCCCCCATGTCCTCCATCCTGCGGATCAGCTTCTCGCGCAGTCCCGTGTTGGGGCAGCCCGTAAGCAGAACCCTCGGACGACTTCGGGATGTTTCGCGGACGCGGTTCCGGAACTCCCTCGCTTTTTCCTCGAGCTTCTCTATCAGGCTGTCGTCCGTGAAGTGGAAGTCGGCGGACTCGGAGACCGTCGTCAGCTCGTACCCCGAGACGGGGGACGGCTTGGCCTTGGCGACCTCATAAAGCTCTATGAGCGCCTTCCTCACGCGATTTCGGTAGACGATGGCGTCGTGGAGCTTATCCTCGGTGATCTCGACGCCGAAGAGGTCCTCAAGAAACCTCGCGGCCAGGCGAACCTCCTCCGTCCAGGACTCCACGGCAAGGGCGTGATCCCTGCCCTGGGGCAGCTTCATGACGTGAACCGGCTTGATCTCGCCCAGAAGCTCGTACATCTTCTTCTTGCCGTCGCAGGTCGTCTCGGCAAGCACCCCATCGGAGAAGTAGAAGAACGGGCACTGGTCGGTCATGGCCAGCCCGTAACTGGACTTGATCAAAGGGCACAGGGTCTTGGGCAGCCTGGTCTCGGCCTCCAGGATCCCCTGCTCGCTGTTGCCGCAGAGCCCTACGGGAATGGCTCCCGCAGCGTGGATCAGCTCGGTCGGGGTATAGGAACAGAAGGTCCCCACGACCTTCTTCCCCCTCTTTTTTACCTCGTAAAGCGCCAGGAAGGCGTTTCTCCTCTTCTCATCGTAAGTCTCGAAGTTCTTCGGCAGTGAAAGCATGGTTCTCCCCCCTCGAAGAGATCGGCAGACGCAAAAGGGTCGGAATGCTTACGCAGCCCCATCCCTCCAAGATTGTCTGCTCGAGTTCAAACGTTACCTTGTAGGCA
The DNA here is from genome assembly GCA_905373185.1 of uncultured Fretibacterium sp. Lineage (GTDB taxonomy): Bacteria > Synergistota > Synergistia > Synergistales > Aminobacteriaceae > CAJPSE01. The sequence goes on along the minus strand of CAJPSE010000089.1, from coordinate 2,729 downwards.
AAGCTCTCGGAGCCGTATCCTTCTTCGTCCTCTCTACGCGTTATCCGTGCGGAATCACCGTTCCGGAAATTCACACTCGAGATCGATTCATTCTCCGTCGCTGAACAGCATGCGCCCCACGGAAAAAGCCTCCTCCAGGTCCAGGCAGAAGGAGTGGTCCGGGCAGACCTCGTGGTCTGCGGCGAACTGGTCGTAATCCCCCTGAGACTTGAAGAAAAGCATGGAGCAACAGCAGCACGAGGCCCAGCTGTCGCTGGCCTTCAGATCGGCGTGCAGCACGCGGATGCTCTCCCTGTCCGGCAGAGCGCAGCACAGTTTTCGGTCCTTGACGACGACGCGGATAGCCACACCGCTGTTGCTGCAGGAGGAGGTGACGACGACGTCCTGGTTGAAGGTAAAGGTACAGCCCAAAGCGTCGATGGCGCACATGCAGTAGACCGTGCGTCCATCGGCCAGAGCGGCCAGATGGCGGGAGGGCCTGGCGGAGACGGGGTAGATGGAGGAGACGCTGCCGTCCTACTCTATGAACAGCGCATTCTTGTCCCTCAGCCTCTCGACCATCGCCCGCTCCTCGCCGTCGGCGGGGAGAAAGGCCCTGCGGGTGTCCGCAATGGAGTTGATGATCCTGTTGCGGAAGGCGTTTTCCTCCGCGGTCAGCCGGGCGGCGATGCTGTCGATGATGATGCGCTCCCGGTCGTAGTTCTTGAAGGTAAGAGAATCCCTGAAATTTGCCATGTTCAAAACTCTATTCTGAGACTCAGTCTGAGAACAGCCTCTCGGACTCGCGAAACGCCCTGCGCAGCAGGTCCGTCAGGTCGCCGACGTAATCCTTGAACTGCCTCGAGGAGCGGTCGCGCGGACGGGGCATGTCGATCGCGACATCGGCAAGAAGACGGCACCCTCCGGCCCCCATGACGAGCACCCTGTCGCTGAGGAAGACGGACTCGCCGACGTCGTGCGTGACCATCACGACGGTGGCCGAGACCTGGCGCACGAGGAGGTCCAGCTCGCTCTGCATGATCTCGCGCATCTGGAAGTCGATGGCCCCGAGCGGCTCGTCCAGCAAGAGCACCTTCGGCCGGCCGGCCAGGGCGCGCACCACGGCGACGCGCTGCTGCATGCCGCCGGAGAGCTGGATGGGATACTTCCCCTCGTGCCCCTTGAGATGGGCCAGCTCGAGCAGCTCGTCCAGCCGTACCTCTTGTTTTTCCCGGGACTCCCCGGCTATCCTCAGCGAGTAGAGGATGTTCGACCTGACGGTCATCCACGGAAAGAGCGCGTAGTTCTGGAAGACGTAGCCGCGCTCCACGCCCGGCCCCTCGATGGGCCGTCCCTCCAGTGCGGCCGTCCCCTCCGTGCAGGTCTGGAAGCCGGCCAGGATGGTCAGCAGGGTCGTCTTGCCGCACCCCGAGGGCCCCAGCAGCGAGACGAACTGTCCCTTCTTTACCTCGAACGAGAGGTCGTCGATGACGGACCGGACGCGCCCGTCCCGGTCCGCGAAGGATTTTTTGACGTGGTCAACGGTCAGCAGCGCCATCTTTGTATCTCCATCCGGTCAGGCTGTGTTCGAGCAGGACGATGCTCTTGTCCATGGCGAACCCCACCAGGGCCGACATGATCATCAGGGCGTACAAAAGAGGCGTGTTCATGCGCACCTGCGCCTCGACCATGATGTAGCCGAACCCCTTGCTGGTGGCGATGAACTCGGCGCAGATGACCGACATCCACGCGCCGCCGAGGGCCAGCCGGCACCCCGTCAGGAAGCTGGGAAGCGCGCCGGGGACGACGACGTCCCTCAGGACCTGCCAGGTGCCGGCCCCCATGCACCGCGCGGCGTTCTTGTAGTTGGGGTCGATGTTCATGACCCCGGAGATCGTGTTGATCAGGATGGGGAACACGGCGCTCATGGCGATCATAAAGATGGTCGGCCCGTCCCCGAGCCCGAACCAGATGATGGAAAGCGGCACCCAGGCCATGATGGGGACCTGACGTATCGAGTTCACGTAGGGGGACAGGGCGACGAGCGCCGTGTGGGAGGAACCCATGAGGAGCCCCAGCGGCAGCCCGATCGCGACCGCGTAGACGCAGCCTGTGAAGACGCGCACGAGGGTGATGCCGAGGTTGGACATCACCTTTTTGTCGAACCACCCGAGGAAGAAGGTCTTCATCGTGACGAGGAAGTCCGGAATGATCAGGCTGCGATTGATCGCCCTGGCCAAAAAGTACCAGAGCAGGCAGACGGCCAGCGTGCCGGCCAGCATGCAGACGAAGCCCTTCCTGCGCCCCATGATGGCGGAAAGATTCAGCCCTCTTCTGGTGGAAAAGTTGATGCCGGAAGCGTTAACAATTGAACGTTCATTTTGTGCCATGTTCTCAAAGTTTCCTCTCCACATTCGACGCCCAGGACCTGCGGAAGCAGCTCTTCGCAGAGAGAAGCCTCCAACCTCCCGACCGTATCGTTGTAATGTCCGACAAATTCTTTGAAATCCGTGCTCCCGAGCAGCGCCTCATGGACGACCAGAACCGCGGAGGGAGCGTCGCAGGGCAGCGCGCGGTTCCGATACTGCGGAAGTTTGATCGCGTCGGCGGCGTCCAGGACGACCGCGTCGACGGCTCCGCACTCCAGGGCGTACGGCAGGGCCGGAGCCGCGATCGGATGCAGCCGCACCTCCCGCCCCAGGTTGGCGAAAACGGCCTGTTTCTGGAGGTCCCGCCCATTCATGTACCCC
>CAJPSE010000088.1 GCA_905373185.1 uncultured Fretibacterium sp. | reverse complement strand
GGCAGGGGAACGTGTCCCCCTGCACCCCCCGATGGGAACGGTACCAAAGGGCGGGGTCAGAGCCCGAGGCGGCGCAGCACGGGCTCCGACTGCCTCCAATGCGGCGACACCTTCACCCACAGATCCAGGTAGACCGGATGTCCGGTGAGCTCCTCCAGCTCCAGCCGGGCGCTCTGGCCGACGCGTTTCAGCATCGAGCCCGACACCCCGATCAGGATGGCCTTCTGCCCCGCCGTCTCCACGATCAGGGACGCCCGGACGTAGAGCCGCTTCCGCTCGGGGTACTCCTCCGGGCTCTTGTACTCGTCGATCTCCACCGCGACGCAGTGAGGGACCTCGTCCCGAAGCAACGCCAGCACACGCCCGCGGATGACCTCGGACGCCATGAAGCGCTCCGTACCATCGATCAGGATGTCGGGATCGTACCACGGCATCCCCTCGGGCAGGAGCGGCAGCAGAAGGTCTATCAGGGCGTCGAGATTGCGCCCCCTGCGCGCGGAGACGGCGATGCGCCCGGCGAAGGGAAGCCTGGTCCCGTAGAGCTCCAGCGCTCCGCCGGGGTCGTGCGCGTCGGCCTTGTTCACCACCAGCACAATCGGTCGGGAGACGACGGAGAGCGCCCTCAGCACCTCGGCGTCCTCGGCCCTCAGCCTGCGGTCCCCCGCCTCGACCAGCCAGCAAACGGCATCGGCCTCGGCGAAAGCGTCCTCGGCCGCGTCCGTCAGGGAACGGCCAAGCCGGTCCCTGGGCCGGTGCAGACCCGGCGTGTCCGTGAAGACGATCTGGGCGCGCTCGTCGTTGTAGATGCAGCGAATCGCGTTGCGGGTCGTTTGGGGCTTCGGGGAGACGATCGCCGCACGGGCACGCAGCAGCGCGTTGACCAGCGAGGACTTGCCGACGTTGGGCCGCCCGGCCAAGGCGACCACGCCGCAGCGCATCGCGGCCCCGCCTTCCTGCCACTCCCCGCTCAAGGGGCCCCGCCCCTCAGGTCGAAGGAGTACGGCAGCAGCTCATGCGCGGAGTACACGAGGGGCCCATCGGGCGACGCCAGGATCACTCGCATGTCGGGGTTAAACTCCACCAAAATCTGACGGCAGGCCCCACAGGGCGGACAGGGCCTGCCGAAGTCCCCATCCCCCGAGCCCGCGACCGCCACGGCCACGGGGTCCCTCAGGCCACGCGCCACCATCGCCGCAATCGCGCTGCGCTCCGCGCACATGGTGAGACCATAGGAGGCGTTCTCCACGTTGCAGGCGGTCAGAACACCCCCATCCGCCAGGAGCAGCGCGGCCCCCACCCGAAAGCGCGAGTAGGGTGCATAGGCGCGGGAGGCCGCCTCCCGCGCCCTCTCCAGCAGCTCCAGCGGGGAGGGGCCAGGCCAGCCATCCCCCTCGCCCCATCCGCCCGCACCGACCCGGGACTTATCGGTCATCCTTCCCATAGGCCCTCCTCAAGAGTCCTTCTCGGGATTTTTGCGTTCGAGGTCGAGCACCTTGATGCGGTGGTCCTCGAGGTCGACCACCCGAATCCTCCAGTCCTCGTACTCGAACGTATCGTTCACCTGGGGAAACCCCCCGGCCAGCAGCAGCACCAATCCTGCCAGGCTCTCCGCATCCTCAGATTCGAAGGGGTAGTCCAGGGACTCGCTGAGGTCCTCCAGGCTCGTGGTCCCCTGCACCCTGTAGGTTCCATCCTCCATCTCGAGGATGTCCGGGGACTCCTGATCGTATTCGTCCTGGATCTCCCCGACGATCTCCTCCAGGATGTCCTCCATCGTCACGAGCCCCGCCACGCCGCCGTACTCGTCCACGACGACGGCGATGTGGATGTGGTCCCGCCGCATGGTCTCCAGCAGCTCCACGGTGCGGATGGTCTCGGGGACGAAGAGCGGCTTACGCATCATGCCCCCCACGGCTTGAGAGAGCTCGGCGCCGACCAGATGCTTCAGGGTGTCCTTGACGTAGAGCACCCCCACGATGTTGTCCAGGCTCTCCTCGTAGACCGGGAGGCGGGAGTGCCCGTGTTCGATGAAGACCTTCATGGCCTCCTCCAGAGGGTCCGAGGCCTCCAGGGTCACCATGTCCATGCGCGGGACCATGACCTCGTGGACCCGGGTCTCCTCGAAATCGATGATCCCGTCGATCATCCGCCGCTCCACCGCCTCGAGCGCACCGCTCTGTTCCCCGATCTTCACCACCTGCTCGATCTCCTCCCGCGTGACGAACACGTGCTGAGGCTTGAGGTCGAGCCGGAACAGCAGCCCGATGAAGGAGACGCACTTCCTCATCAGCCACGCGAAGGGAGCGAGGAGGATGGAGAGGAGGCGCAGCAGGGGCACGGAGAAGACCAGCACCCCGTCGGAGTGGACCATCGCGGCGCTCTTCGGCAGTATCTCCCCGAAGATGACGATCAGCACGGTCATGACCGGGACCACGCAGACCAGCGCCCCCTCCCCGAAGACCTGAAGCACGAGCCTGGCCGCCAGGGTACTGGCCGCGATGTTGACGACGTTGTTCACGATGAGGCAGACGGTCAGGGCCTCCTGGACATCGTCTATAAGCCATTGAAAGAGGGACCGGAAAAGCGGGCGTTTCTCCTGGAGTACCATGAGCCGGCTCCGGCCGGTGGTCGTGATGGCCGTCTCCGAGGCGCTGCAGAACGCCGACAGGAGGAACAGGACGATGAACCAGAGGCAGCTCTTCAAAAAGGGCAGCAGGGCGTTCCCGGAAAGGGCCCCCATCTTAGAGCCCTCCCCTCAGGACGTCCAGGAGCCGTTGTTTGACGGCGTCCTGACGGGCCCACATGGCCGACTCCCGCTCCTCGGTGTCATGGTCCCAGGCCAGCAGATGCAAAAAACCATGCGCCAACATGAGGCAGAGCGCATCCTCGGGGGGAAGCCCCTCGTGCAGGCGCGCCACCTCCTCCGGACAGATCAGGATATCCCCAAGAGGCAGCAGCTCCGTCAACGTCCCGTCCGGGAGGAAACGGCCGTCCGCCTCCCAGAGGGGGAAGGACAACACGTCCGTCGCCTCGTCCCGATCCCGGTACTCGCGATTGACCGAGCGCATCTCGTCCGGCCCCAGCAGGGTCACCGAGAGCTCCACCGTCCCGTAACGGACGATCTCGGGATACAGGGAGGACAGCTCAACCTCGAGGACGCGCCCGAAGGCCTCCCATGCGGATAACGGAATCGGACTTTGAGGTTCCCCGTCCTCGGGGCCGTCGACGTGAAGTTCCAATCTCAAAACGTGAACCCTCCCAGAGTCTGTCCCCAATCGATGCGGCCCCATCCGCCGTCCGCCGTCGATAGGGAGAGAATGTAAAGAATAACATAACACAACATGCGCCCGGAGACCAGATCGAGGGAACGGAACGTCTCCGCGTTCACCGGGTCTCCGCTCCGGCGGTTTCGGCTCCGACGGGAGCGGCCGGAGCCCCCGCGCCGTCGCCCGCAGCAGGGGCAGGCGCGCCTCCGGCCTCTCTCTGCCTTCCTCGGTCGGGGCTCCGGACCATCCGGGTGTGATACATGGAGAGCAGGACGGACAGAAGGGACTCCTTGATGCGGGTGAGGTCCCTCAGGGTGAAGTCGACCTCGTCGAACTGCCCCTCCGCGATCTTGCTGCCCACCACCTGGTCGATGACCTTTTTCAGGGCCATGATGGCCTGGCTCCGCCCCGCGTTTCGCCCGCTCTGCGGCATCTCCTTCGCATCCCGCCTCAGGAGCTCGCGCCCCAGGCTCTCGCTCCGTATCGCGGCCTCCAGGGAATCCAGGATCATCAGGAGCGCCGTCTCGCGGGACCGGGGTTTGGGCCCCGGATAACAGAAGTCCGACCACGCGACGCGCTCCTCCTCCCCCCATTCCCGGGCCTCCGCCCTGGCCTTGTTGTAGAAGTAGCGGACACAGGCGGTGCCGTGATGCTCCGCGATGAAGTCCCGTATCCTCCTGGGCAGGCCGTACTCCCTGGCCATCTCCAGGCCGTCCTGGACGTGCGATATGATGGTCATGGCCGAAAGCGTGGGGCTCATCCCGTCATGGACGTTGGGCCCGCCTCCCTGGTTCTCGACGAAGAACTGCGGGCGTCTCAGCTTTCCGATATCGTGATAATAGGCCCCGGCCTTCATCAGGTTCTCGTCCATCCCCATGTCGATCGCCACCGCCTCGGCGAGCGTGGCGATCGACAGGCAGTGCTGGTAGGTCCCCGGCGCGTCCCGCTGCAGCTTGCGCAGCAGGGGGCTCGAGGGATGGCTCAGCTCCCGGAGGCGAAGGATGGAGAGGACGCCGATATACCCCTCCACCAGGGGCAGGAGGACGACCATGAAGATCGCTGCCAAAGCGTCCAGAAGCAGAAAGCGCCCGGTCTCTATCCAGAAGAAGCCCCCCGTCATGGGCACCCCCTGAATCCAGAGGATGACGATGCGGGATACGCTCAAAAAGAGCGCAAACAGGACCAGCCTGCGGACGAGGGACTCTCGGGACTCGATGCGGCGCAGGAGATAATACCCCGTCATCGAGGCGAGGAACCCCATGGAGAGGAGCAGGAGAAGATCGTAGACGGAGAGCCCCGCGATGATGAAGACCCCGGACGCGGTGCTGGCCAGGGAGGCGTTGAAGGCGAAGGACCGGGGCATAGAGAGATAGGCCGCCATGACCGCGGGGAGGATTCCGGCGCCAGCCGTGTGCATCTGCACGGCGAGCATCTGGCCGATCCATGCGGCCGATACGACGAAGACAACGCACTCCCACGGAGGCCGGCTGCCCGACTCCCGGGCCGGGACCTCCAGCCACAGCGGCAGGATCAGGACGAGGAGGAAGACGATGACCACCTGGGTGACGGGAAAGGTATCCTCCGTGTAGCCCTGCAGCCTCAGCAGGCTGGCCGTCTGTGGCGTCACCATATCCCCACGCTCGACGATGACGTCGCCCAGCTCCAGCCGGCGTTCGATGACGGGGATTCGCTTCTCCGCGCTCTGCCTCACCAGCTCGGTGAGCTGAGGCTCGAGCTTGTAATAGGCGTCGTTCACCTTCGTCAAGATCTGATAGATCAGGTTGGCGTCGTCCACCGAATCGACGCGCTTCCCGATCTCCTCCCACAGCAGGGCCACCTCCATCCCCCCGCTCTCCAGGACGTCGCCGGACGCGAGGCCCGAAAAATAGGCGTCCCCAACCTGCGAGGCCAGTTTTATGATTCGGCTCCGCTCCGCCCCGTCCAGGGCGAACAGGGCGTTCAGCAGGGCCGGAGGCATATAGGACAGGAGCTTCGGATCCCGGGGGTCCTTTACCACCTGGAGCTCCTCCAGGCGTTTTTTCATTCGATCCCGGGCGGCGACGTCCCGGACCACGACGCCGGCCACCCGCTCCTCCACCATCTCCCGGAGGGCCCCCGTGGCCGAGTGGTCCTCGTACTTCACCGGGGAGATGACCCTGTAGGTCTGGGGGGACGGCAGCCCCTGTGCGAAGCTGTAGCCCCTGTTGCGGATGTAGAGCCACTCCATCATGACGATGGAGAGCCCGACGGCCAGCAGCATGACTACGGAGAGAAGATAGGACCTGCGCCATTCCGGGGATACGGAGGCCCAGGGATGCCGTAACCGGTCAGGAAAGGCGCTTTTCATAGCGGTCATAGGCCTGGACCACTTTCTGCACGATCTCGTGCCGGACGACGTCGGCCCCCGTGAGGTCAAAAAAGCCTATCCCCTCGATGCCCTCGAGGATCGACCGCACGCTGCGCAGCCCCGAAGGGCGCCCCTGCGGCAGGTCCACCTGGGTGATGTCGCCGGTCACCACGGCCTTGGACCCGAACCCCAGACGGGTGAGGAACATCTTCATCTGCTCGGGGGTCGTGTTCTGGGCCTCGTCCAGGATGATGAAGCTGTCGTTGAGCGTCCGCCCCCTCATGTAGGCCAGGGGCGCTATCTCGATGATCCCCTTGTCCACGTAGCGGGCGAACCGCTCGGGCGACAGAAGCTCATAAAACGCGTCATAGAGAGGGCGAACGTAGGGCTCGACCTTCTCCCTGAGGTCGCCCGGGAGGTACCCCAGGCTCTCACCGGCCTCGACGGCGGGCCGAACCAAGACGACGCGGTTCACCCGCCCCTCCTTCAGCATGGAGACGGCCTCGCAGACCGCCAGGTAGGTCTTGCCCGTCCCTGCGGGGCCGACGGCGAACAGGATGTCGTTGTCCCGCATGGCCTGGATATAGGCCCTCTGGCCGACGGTCTTGGCCCGGATAGGCTTGCCCCGTGCCGTCGTGCAGACGACCTCCGAATACAGCGAGTCCAACTTGATCTCCCGGCCCTCCGCATGGGCGTCCATCGCGTGACGGACATCGGCGACGCGGATCTCGTGCCCGCTCTCGGCGACGACCGCAAGCTGACGCAGCAAATACGCCACGATGCGCACCGGCTCGGCGTCGGGCCCCGAGATCCGTATCCGGCTCTCCCCAACGGAGAGGGAGACCGGATAACGGGCCTCCAGGGCCTCGAGGTTCTCGTCGTGCAGCCCCAGAAGACGGGCCATGGCCCCGCCGCCGGCAACCGCAACATCCTCGGAAATTCTCAGCGGAGCGTCTCTCCGCTCAAATGTCTCTCCATCCATTCCAAAACTTCTCCATCCATCCTGTTTTTCGATTTCTCCCGTTTCCCGTTCCTCGATTCTCCCTGTTTCTCGATTCTCTTCCCGCCTCCCGGCGTCAGACGGGATAGGCCGCCTCTTCGACGAGGTCCTCGAGCCCAACGTCCCGGCGCGTGACGCGCGCGTACTTCCGCGGAAGAAACTCCTTGGCGACCTGGGGAAACATGATCCAGGTCAGGGCGTCCTCCGGCTGGAGCGACCACGCCTCTGCGGCCCTGCGGGCCGCCTCCATCTCGGGGGGAATTTTCTC
>CAJPSE010000087.1 GCA_905373185.1 uncultured Fretibacterium sp. | reverse complement strand
CCCCAAATACAGCGACTTGCCCACCAGTTTTCCGAGCGGAGATTTTTCCGGTGTCGGCATCATCTCGGCAGCGTCCGTCATCTTCTCGCCTCCCCCAAGATTCTGGGGACCGTCAGCCTGTCGATCAGGGGAACGGTCAGGTTCATGATCAAGATGGAATAGGAGACCCCCTCGGGGTAGCTGCCGAAGGTTCGGATGAGGGCCGTCAGCAGGCCGCACCCGGCGGCGAAGACGAACTGCCCCCTCGCCGTCATGGGCGACGTGGTGTAGTCCGTGGCCATGAAGAAGGCCCCCAGCATCAGGCCGCCGACCAAGACCTCATAGAGGGGACCCCCGGCGCGCCCAAACGCCAGCGACAGCACCGCCACCGTGGCGATGTAGACGACGGGGATCCGCCAGGAGATGATCCCCCTCCAGATCAGGACGGCCCCGCCCAGCAGGAGCGCTGCGGCCGAGGTCTCCCCGATGCAGCCGCCCACGTTGCCGATGAAGATGTTCCAGAAGGACTGCAGAACGGAGGGGGACGTGGCCTGCGTAGCTGCGCTCGTGGCCTGCGACACGGCGGCCGCGGCGCCCATTCCCTTCAGGAAGGCCAGGGGCGTCGCGCCGCTGACGCCCTGTACGGTCCAGGTCGTCATGGCTACGGGCCAGGAGATCAGCATCATGGCGCGGGCCGCCAGGGCCGGATTGACGATGTTGCCGCCCAGACCGCCGAAGAACTGCTTGACCAGCACGATGGCGAAGACGGAGCCGCAGGCGGCCATCCATAGCGGGATGGTGGGCGGCAGGTTGTAGGCCAGGAGCAGCCCCGTTACCGCCGCCGAGAGGTCGGAGACCGTCACGCGCTGCCCCGCGAGGCGCTGCCAGAGGAACTCCGACCCCACGCAGACGGTCACGCAGGTGGCGATCACCGCAAGCGAGGAGCCCCCCAGGAACCAGACCCCCGCGGCCCCGGCCGGCAGGAGCGAGGCGAGGACCCACGCCATGATCTTTTGCGTATCGAGGGGAGCATGGATATGGGGAGAGCTGCCCACCGCAAAACGTTCGGTCATTTCTTCTGCGCCCCCTTCTGTGCTTGCTTTCTGCGTTCGGCCATCACGGCCGCCTTGCCGTTGCGGCAGGTCTGGGTGAGGAACCGCGAGGCGGGACAGTCGTAGGTGCAGCAGCCGCACTCGATGCAGTTCATGCCTCCGGCGCGCTCGAACCCGGCGTAGTCCCTGCGGCGCACCGCACGGTCCAGGTCCGACGGGACGAGGTGCATCGGGCAGGCCGCAACGCAGCGCCCGCAGCGCAGACAGTTGGACTCGACGGGCAGCGCGGCCGAACGGGACGAGAGGGCCAGGATCCCGGACGTCCCCTTGACCACGGGAACGTCCAGGGAGCGCATGGAGATGCCCATCATGGGCCCTCCGGCCAGGACCTTCACCGGATCCTCCTTGAAGCCGCCCGCGGCCTCGACGAGCTCCCGAACCGGGGTCCCCAGCGGGACCGAGAGGTTCTTGGGGTCGGAGACCACGTCGCCGGTGACCGAGACGATACGGTCCATGACTGGGATTCCCTGAGTGAGGGCAAGCCAGATGTGATAGAGCGTCCGGACGTTCAGGATGATGCAGCCCACGTCCGCGGGAAGGGCTCCGGGAGGGATCTCCTGGCCCGTGACGGACCAGATCAGCATCTTCTCCGCACCCTGTGGGTACTTGACCGCGTGGGGCATCACGCGGATGCGCGAGCCGTCGTGTTCGGACAGCTCGCCGCGAAGCCGTTCAATGCTCCTGGGCTTGTTCTCCTCGATGGCTATGATGCCCTCCGCGTCGGGGAAGAGCTCTAGGCAGAGCTCAAGCCCCTCGATGATGGGCTCGGGACGCTCCAGCATCAGACGATTGTCGCAGTTCAGGAAGGGCTCGCACTCCGCGCCGTTCACGATTATCCATCGGATGACGCGCCCCTCCGGAGGCGACAGCTTGACGTGCGTGGGGAAGCAGGCCCCTCCCATCCCGACGATTCCGGCGGCCCGGATGAGCTTGAGGTAGTCCCCGCGCTCGGGCTTTCGGCCCAGGTCTTCCAACAGCGTCGGAGCGTGTTCGTACTGCCCGTCGTTCTCCACGACGATGCACGTCTCGAAGCTGCCCGGAATCGTCATCCGGAACCCTATCTCCTTCACCGTCCCGGAGACGCTCGCCAGAATCGGTGCAGAGACGAAGGCATCGGTGTCCGCAATCTTCTGCCCCAGCAGGACACGATCCCCCCGCTTGACGAGAGGGGCGCAAGGAGCCCCCAGATGCTGGGACAACGGGTAGACCAAATCCCCCTTGGGGGATAAGACCTCAACGGTCTTCTCCGCCGTCAGGGACTTCCCGTCGGGCGGATGAATCCCCCCCTTGAACGTCGGCAATCTCATTTTAAAACTCCCCTCAAAATGAAACTGTATTTGAGCCGACCTCCCCCATCCTCCCCGAAGCTCACGCCCGGCACCGTTTCCTGGTCGACAAGAAACGGTGCCAACAGCCAGGGGAGGCCGTCGGCCCGAATGACCTCATTATAATACAACTTCAGAAAATTCCGGGGAACGTGCTTTCAGCTCATCTCGGCCACGGCCCGTTCCAGAGCCTCGCGGGCGTCGTCCGGCAGCCTGTCCATGCCCCCGCGCTCCGTCTCGCGGGAGACGACGAAGTTCAGCCTGTCCTGGAAGCGTGCTCTGAGCTGGCCGCGGTAGGCCTCGTCCCGCGCATCGATCTTGAAGTCGGGGAGCTCCAGCGTTTTCATGCCCGAGAAGTCGCCGAAGGGAACCCAGTTCGCCCTGTCCTCCACGATGGCCTCGAGGATCGACAGCGTATGAGCCGGCCGCACCTTCGTCCCCATGAAGTCCCCCGTGTTGAGGACGTAGCAGGACACGCCGTCCTCGATCAGACGCTTGAACCGTTCGTAGTCCAGGCCCAGTGGATAGGTACGGAAGGGATTGGCGTAGGGCTCGCAGACCAGCGCGTTGGGGTCCACGCCGGGGGCGAGGCGTTCCGCGGTCGTCCGTTTCGTGGCGAGGGTCGCCCCCATCACGGAGGCCAGGGACGGCCCCTCCAGCTTCAGGACCGGCGGAATGGTGGGGTCTCGCATCAGCCAGAAGATGGCGTTCAGCGGCTCGTCGATGCGGTCGATGCGGTTGGGCGACCACAGCCGCGACTTCATGGCTCGCCCGTTGCCGTTGCGCACGTCCTCGGTGACGGCGATCGTCCGGCCCTCCGCCGTGACCGTGACCCCGCAGTTCTGCATCGTCACTAGGTACTTGTTGGCCTCGCAACCGATGGGATAGTCCTGGACCTTGTCGAAGTACGAGGGCTCGAGCGCTATGGCGTACTTGTCGCGGACGTTGACGACGAAGGCGTCGTCGTGCAGCACCGTGATGTCGTATTTGCCGCCGTGCGCCGCGTGCGTGATGGTGGATTTGCCCGAGCCCGACAGGCCAAAGGCCGCCAGGACGAATTTTTTACCGCCCTTCATGGAGTAGCGCTTGAGCCCGCCGTGACAGGAGGCGTAGCCGTTGCGGGAGGCTATCCCCCATGCCAGGGTCAGGGTCCCCTTTTTGAGCTCGCCGAAGTACCGCAGCCCCAGCACGGCGGCGCAGTTCTCCTCCGGCGAGAAGAACGCCAGCCCCAGCGGGTAGTCGGGATGCGTCCAATCGGGGTCCGCGAAGATGAAGATGTCCCCGTCCACGTCGGAGACCCGGCGCGACCGGGCGTACATCTCCCGATAGCGGGCGTTGTCGTGCTGAAAGTTGAACATCCAGCTGTAGAGATTGTTCTCGAACCCCTGGGGCAGGGCCAGGTGGGCCTTCACCATGAAGTCCTCCTCCAGCCCTACGTAGGCGTCCGCCGTGTAGACCTTGCGGTAGCGCATCCCGTAGACCGCCTCGCGCACCACGCCCGCCATCGCGGCGACGTCGACGTCGGGATACCCCACGATGCGCCGCGCCGCGGCCGTCCTGCCGAACACCGCGCCGTCGTTGAAGAGCAGCACGTTGGCGTCCGCGGGCAGCTCCAGATCCTCCGGCCGAAAGACGGGCATGCCCGTCAGCTCCACCGTTCCAGGACTGTCCTTCGCGAGGGCATAGGCCTCCCGCAGGTCGCGCACCCGCTTCACGTTGTTTCCATAGAACAGGGTCTCTATCGTCGTACGGACCGGAGTTCGGTTCACCTTCCTGAAGCTCTCCGCATCGTACGCCCCTATTGTAGACATCCTCATTCCTCCTCTGTTTTTGTCGCTCCGCCGCCGGCGGTCCGATACAAGCCCACAACCTGTAAGGGGCGCTTCGACAACTTTTTATTTTACTCCCCATTCGCGCTCCGCTCAATCTAGGGAAGCGCTGGCGCTTTTTTCCCACAGACGTTTTGCATATTTCCTTTTGGCAAGGTATGCGTTCTTGTTTTAATCGGCGCTTCCTAAAAATTGCCTGTGGTTTTGGGTCCTTACCCTTTGCTATAATGACCTCTGGGAGCGTTTCGCGGAGTACGAGAGGGATGAGGCCGCCTTGAGGGGCCTCCTGTCCGAGTACGAGGGGATCAAGAACCGTCTAGAGGCGCTGAGCGAGGCCGGAGGGATGACGGAGTACGTCCGGCACACGCTCGAGGAGATGTCCGGCAAGGTTCTGGAGCGCATTACCGGAGGCTGCGACTTGGTAGGGATTGAATCAGCGCTTCTCCTTCTCCCAGTGTATAGGGTGAAAGCGCGTTTTGGTTTTTCGGGTGTTGTCTTGTCTTCTTCAGCAGGGGGGGAGCGGTTTGATCTTTGAATTGATGTCCGATGGAACGTTGGCCCAATTGCCGCAGGTGTCCCTCCCCGAGGGGGTCCCCGATCCTGGAGGTCCCTTCGTGATGGTTTTGCTGCCGTACAACCGCTACCTTTTGGGCTGCTCTCCCACGGGAGCCCCCGAGCGCTGGATATGGGGGAGGCCGGGCGACGAACCTCGGGAATTGTTCCCCTATGAGGACAGGGAACTGTCCCTCGCCGTGGACGGCGCTGCCGTCACGGTGCTGCCGCCGAAGCTCGTCACCAGTCTGCGGGACGCGCTGCTGGCCCAGACGGAACCTCCGGGAGAGCACCTCTCCGCGGTCCTCATCCTGAGGGGACTGATGAGGGGGAACGCCGCCTTTGCGGATGGGGTCCCCTTCCGGGACGAGAGGGCCTTCAGCCGCTTTCTCGAGGAGGACGAGCTCCTCCGCAAGGGGTACTGGGCCCTGCGCTTCGCGCTTGCCCGCGGTGAGTTCGATGTCATGGTGCGGCTCCGCGCCTGGTTGAAGGCCGGTCCGAAGCTTTCCGATCCCGACGCCCCCGCCCGGGTATGGTTTTCCATCCTCGACCTCCCCGGGGAAAAGGACCTTGCGGAGCTCGAGGCGCTGTCGTTCTCCAAGGAGGACCTCCAGCACATGATCTCCCAGAACACCGTGCCTCTCCTCCTGTTCAATCCCAGCTCGGGATACCTGGTCCTGTCCCGGTTTGGCACGCGGGAGCGCGCGGCTTTCAACCTTTGGGCCTTTTTCCCCCCGATCCTGTGGGGAGAGGTTCGGGAGCGCCGCAAGCTCTCCCTGAAGGAGCTGCTCCTGGCCGTATGGGGGGAGTACGACGTCTCCCGGGCGCTGAGTGAGCGTGCCCGCTACGCGCCGGAGCCGGGAGGGGTCGTCTCGATGCTGTGAGAAGCGGCGGTTATCCTCCGCCCTCGGCGGCGTTTCGGAAAGCCCTGCCCCCGAGCATCCGTTCGGATGCCGGGGGCTTTTTCCGTCGAGACTTTTTTATCTGAAGCTCCCTGTTGTAAAATTTTTTGCGTGTGCGTATGTTGAAAACGGAGCCTGCGTCCTCGCGTGTTCTCCGGAGGGGCGGGCCATTCCGGTCCACGGGAAAGGGGAGGGGTGTCTCTTGGACCCCGTGTTGTTGAAAACGCTGCAGGGGCGTGCCCTCGTGGTGCGCCGGTACATCGTCGGCATGCTCAGAAACGCAAGTGCGGGGAGCCTGTTCTCCTCCTTTTCCGCAGTCGAGCTTTTGGTCTGGCTCTACGGGGCGGTCCTGCGGACCGGCCCCGGAGGGGCGGACGAGGACAACCGGGACCGCTTCGTCCTCAGCCGTGTATCGGCCGCCCCGGCGCTGTATGCCGTGCTTGCGGAGCGCGGCTTTTTCGGGCGTGACGAGCTTTGGAGTTATGCCCGCCTGGGCAGCCTGCTCCAGGCGGCCCCCGAGTGCCCGCGGACCCCTGGCGTCGACGTGTCCTGCGGCGCCCCGGGGATGGGTGCCGGGATCGCCCTGGGGCTCGCCCTGTCCTTGAAGGATGACCAGCTCGCTGCACATGTTTTTTGCCTCTTGGGCGCGGAGGAACTGGGGATGGGGGCGACCTGGGAGGCCCTGGCCGCTGTCCGTGCTCCGGAAAATCTGACCCTGATCGTGGAATGTCCGGAAACGCCCTCTTGTGGCCGCGGGACTCCGGGGGGGGGCGATTGGGCCGCGGATAGGCTCTCCGCCATGGGCTGCCGCGTCGCCCATGCGGATGGGCACGATTATGCGTCCCTCGAGGAGGCCGGATCGTCCCTTTCCGGTTTGGAGAATCGTTCGGATGGGCGGTTCAGGGTTGTACTGGCGCGGACGGTTCTCGGCAGGGGCCTCCCGTCCCTTCGGGAGTGTCCCCTGGACGAGGCGAGCGTTTTGGACAGCCAGATCACGGAGCTCCTGATTCGGGGCCTCGAGGATGTGCCGTCATGACGAACGTCGAGGCCGGGAGGGCAATGGATTGCGGTGCGATTCTGCGCGAGGCGTTCGACGGGAGAGGGGAGGAGTTCCCCGGGCTCGTCGTCCTGGGGGAGGGGGTATCGGATCCGGTTGCCGGGCGTCCTCATGCCTCTAGGCTGGCGGAGCAGGGG
>CAJPSE010000086.1 GCA_905373185.1 uncultured Fretibacterium sp. | reverse complement strand
CTCATGATCTGCCCCGCGGACTCCCTGTCCAGGTCGGAGGTGGGCTCGTCGGCGATGACGAGCTGAGGCCTGTTGATCAGGGCGCGGGCGATAACCGTCCGCCGCAGCTCGCCCCCGGAGAGCTCCGCGGGGTAGGCGTCCGCCAGGCGCTCTATTCCGAACTTCCCCAGAAGATGCCGGGCCGCCCCCTCCCCGTCTCCCCCGCGCCGATAGAGGCAGAAGGGAAGCAGGACGTTCTCCAGGACCGTGAGGTTGGGCAGCGCCGCCGCGTTCTGCGGGATGAAGCCGATGGACTGGTTTCTCATGTACGAGAGCTCGCGATCGTCCTTCCCCGCAAGGCTTTGGCCGTCGAGCTCCACCGTGCCCGACGTGGGCGCCAGCATCCCCGCAATCAGGTTCAGCAACGTGGACTTTCCGCTCCCCGACCGGCCGATGATGTTGACGTAATCCCCGGCCCGCACCTCCAGGGAGACCCCGTTCACCGCAAAAAAACGCCCACCGCCCCGCGGGTACTCGCGAGACAGCTCCGTAAGCCGCACAATGGTCTTCTTCTCTTCCATGCTACAGGTCCCTCATGGTATCGTAGATGTCCGCCCGACTAGCCCTCACGGCGGAGCGCGCCGCCGTCAGCAGGCCGGTGAGCACCGATGCGACGATGCTCGCCACGCCCATCAGGACGAGGACGCCCGGACGCGGCAGCAGGAAGGGCAGGCTCAGCGTCTCCGTCGCCATGGGGCCGAAGACGGCGATGGCCGCGCCGCCGAGAAACGTGCCCATCACCGATCCATAGAGACAGATGAGGAACACCTCGGCCAGGGCCAGGCGTATCAGCTTCCCCCGGGTCGCACCCAGGACCCTCAGGACGCCCATCTCCCTCCTGCGCTCGCCCAGGGTCATCGCAAACACGAGGGCGATGACGACGACCGCGAGGACCCAGACCAAGACGATGAACGCCTTGATCAGGCCGGAGACCAGGTTCAGGCCGGACGATATCGTGTTGACGAACTTCTTGCTGAACAGGGCGTAGATTCCCCGGTCGTTGAGCTTTCCGTTGAGGGCGCGCGCGGCCTTGACCGAATCGTAGCCGGGGGCCAGCTTGACCATGACGGTGGAGATGAGGCTCCCGTCCCGGGTCAGGGGATGTTTCAGGATCCGCTCCGCCTCCTTGGCCAGGGCGGTCAGCGTCCCCCGGGTCATGAACACGGTGGCGTCGAACCCCATCCCCGTCTGCTCCAGCCGCCCGGCCACGGGAAAGCCCTTCTTGAAGAAGGTGAGCTCGTCCCCCTCGTCCCCGGCCACGTGATGCCCCAGGATGACCTCGCCGTCCTTCAGGTCCCGATGCAGGGTTCTCTCCAGCCAGGGCTTGATCAGGAAATCGGTCCCGTAGTCGATCCCCACCAGCTGCACCGGATAGGAACAGCAGGAGGCGTTCAGCGTCGCCAGGAAGGTCTGGGGGGACATCCTGTCGATGCCGATCTCCCCGTCCCTGTCGGCCTCCCTGAGGAGCTCCATCACGTCGCGGGGGAGGTAAAAGGTCGAGGGCTTTCCCGAAAGCAGGATGCTGTCGATGTGAGGATCGTACCCCTCGGGGACCACCATGATGTCGGCCCCCAGACGGTCTGACATGCTGGCGACGCCCCCCGACAGGCTCAGGGAGAGGACGGACCCGGCATAGAGCGAGAAGGCAAAGAGCAGGATCACGAGGACGAGACAGAAGCTCCTCCGGGGCTTCCTGCGAATGTTCTTTCCCGCGAGCTCAAAGGTCGTCAGGCGCATCTCACCGGCCCCGGCCCACGAAGCCGTGGATCAGGGCGACGACGTTCACCAACACGAGGGCGGACACGAGGACGGTCACCGTCGGCATGGTCGCGGTGTGGCAGACCATGTCGGCGGCCTTGCAGAGCCCGCACTCCCAGCCCATGGTCGCCTTGTTCCCGATGACGACGATCCGCATGGGGACCAAGTAGCTCAGCAGGGCCGCCACGATCGAAAGCACGCCCGAGAGCGGCGCGACCCACCGCTTTCGATGGCCCCAGAGGGCCAGAAGAGACAGGACGACGATCAGCGCCCCCATGCCCGTGATAAATATCCCGCTGTAATGGCACATCATGTACTTTCCGTTCGGCATGGGGCCGCAGACGGGAAAGAGGACGAAGGGCGTCAGAGCAAGAACCACACCCAGGAGGGCGTTTAGGATAAAGAGTATTTTTTTCATTTTCATTCCACCTTTTTCTTTCCTGCTTTTTTGTCCGAAAAGCATCGATTGAATCAGCGCTTCTCCTATCTCGCCTTCTGCAGCGCCTGACGCACGGCGATCTGAAACTCCCTGTGCGTCACCGTCGCGCCGGAGACGGCGTCCACCTTGTCGATGTCCTGGACCTTGAGGAGTTCGCCCGGGTACTGCCTCATCCCCACGACGGAGATCTGGCACAGCCGATAGTTCGCCTCGCTGTCGTTCTTTCCGTAGTTCTCGTCCTTGACGTGGCCCTCGGCGTCGGTCGCGGTCATCTGACAGTCCACGATCGCGTTGTTCTCGATCTTCAGGACGACCTTGGTGCCGCCGCCCCCGTTCTCGCTGTGGTACTCCCCTTCGTAGACGCCGTCGCGGTAGCCCCGGGATATCCTCTTCGCGACAAACACCGCCGCCGCAATGGCGATCAGGAGCACAGCAACAATGACATAACGGCTCTTCATGCTCTTCCTCCACTCTCTTTGGGATCGAGGGGCCGGGTCTGGTCGATGTCCTGAGCGATCTTCCCGTACTCGAGCACGATCTTCCTCTGAGCCACGTCCCCCACCTCGGGGTCGTGGGTCACCACGATGATGGTGGCCCCTTCATTGTGCAGGGTCCTCAGGATGTCTATGACGATGCCCTCGTTCTCCTCGTCCAGGTTCCCCGTGGGCTCGTCCCCCAGAAGGATGTCCGGCGAGTTGATCAGCGCTCGGGCGATGCACACCCGCTGCTGTTCCCCTCCGGAGAGCTGGCTGGGGAGGTGTCGAGCCCGGTCCTTAAGCCCGACCTTCTCCAGGGCCTCCAGGGCCTCTCCCTCGTCGGGCATGCTGTGATAGTACTGCGCGACCATGATGTTCTCCACGGCGGTCAGATAACTGATGAGGTGAAACTGCTGGAAGATCAGCCCGATCTTGTCCCGGCGGATGCGGGTGAGGCTTGCGGCGCTCTCTCGGCTGATGTCGTGTCCGTCCAGGATGACGCTCCCCGACGAAGGGCTGTCCATGCATCCGATGAGGTTGATCATCGTGGTCTTTCCCGAGCCCGAGGGCCCCATGATGGACAGCCAGTCCCCGGCATTCACGGTCAGGTTGATGTCCGAAAGGGCGTGAAGCGTGCCGTAGACCTTCGAGACGCCCTTCATCTCCAATATCTTACCCAAATTTATTCCCCCCTGAGAACGATGGCCGGATGAATGTCCATCACCTTGCGGACGGGCAGGATCGAAGCGAGGATGGTGATGGCGATGAAGACCGCGATGGTGATGGGGATGAGCAGCCATTGAAAGTGGATGGCCCTGCCGAAGACGCTCAGGCTGACCTGCTGCGCGAACTCGAACCCCAGGAGGACCCCAAGGGCCCCGCCGATGAATCCCAGCAGAACGCCCTCCCCCAGAAACTCGCCCATGATGAGCCCATTTTCGGCCCCCAGCGCCTTCTTGAGGCCTATTTCCCGCTTCCGCTCCGCGACCATCGCCATCATGGTGGTGTAGACCGAGATCATGGTGATGAGCAGCACCACGATCGTCACCAGATAGACCAGGGCCTGCAGCTTGCCCAGGACGATGTCCTGGGACTGCGTCAGGCGGCGGACCGCCCGCGGCTGCACGCTCGGGAGCTCGGCCTCGATCGTGGACGAGAGCGCCCCGAGCCCCGCAGCGTCGGCCATGACGCTGCACTCCACGACGTCTCCGCGGAACTCGTCGCCGATCAGCTCGTCCAGCATGTCGGCGTCCGTGAAGATGAAGCCCTCCTCGGCCCCCCCGGTGGTGACGATGCCCCGGACGTAGAGCTTCCTGCTAAAGTACTGCGTGCCGATATCCTTCTTGACGTTCTCCTCGGCGCTGAAGGTCTGTTTGGACGCGACGGCGCTCTGCCCGTACTTCACGCCCTTGACAACGAAATCGTCGCCCAGCGAGAGGTTCAGCGTCTTGGCTATCTCCTTGCCCACCATCACCCGGTCGGGACTGTCCTTCGTCCCCCATTCGCCCTCCACATACCAGAAGGGGCTGTTCTTCCGAGCCTCGTCCAGGTCGGTCCCTGCGATGATGTAGGGCTGCTCGTTGATCTTGACGGTCTGGTAGCGGTAGGGCGCCATGCCCACGATCCGGTCCCCGCCAATGATGCGCCGGACCTCCTCCAGATCCCTGCGGAGGATCTTCGTGTCCCCCCTGGGGAGCAGGACCAGGTTGGCCCCGTAGGAGCGGAACTCCCGTCCCAGCTGCCGGGGGATGTCGTAGTAGATAGTGACCAGTCCCGACAAGGTCGTGGCCCCAATGGCGATGGCCAGGACGGCGACGATCAGGCGGGAGCTCCTTCGGACGAGGGAGCTGACCACCATCTTCAGGTACATGCGCTCTCGGCTTGTCGCTTTACTTGCCATGCAGGACCTCCGTAGGCTTCAGCTTCAGCAGGTATCGGATGGCGGGGACGCTGCCGAACAGGACGACGAAGAAGAGGATGGCCGAGACGATGGGAATGACCATCTGGGCAATCTCGATGCCGGACCCGAATACCGTTCTTCCGATGACCTGGGCAAAGCCGATGCCCAAAAAGTAACCGGCGACGCCCCCCGCGAACCCTATAAGCATCACCTCGGTCAGGACGAACAGGATTATCTGGGCGTTGAGCGCTCCAAGCGCCTTCAGCAGCCCCAGCTCCTGGCTTCTCTCGATGACGCTCGCAGTGATGAGGTTCGATATCGCGAGGGCCGAGCCGATGGCGCTGAGGATGGTGATCAGGGTCATCAGGAAGGTAGTCTTGTTCAGGATCGTCCCCTCGGACTCCGCGACCTGTCTAACCGGCTTGGCGACCCCATCCCGCACGACCTCCTGAATCTGATGACAAATGGCGCTGACATAGGCCGTGCAGTACCAGGTTTCGTAGTCCGTGGGGTTCAGGCTCTGTGGATCCTGTGCTGCCCGCCTCGCCAAATCGTTGTCCGGCGTGGTGATGGCGGAGACCTCCATCCGGGAGATCTTCTCCGGGAGCCCCAAGAGCTCCTGGACCATCCTCAGGGTCCCCACTACCTGCTCGTCCCCGGCCCCGCCGTCCGTGTAGATCCCCTTGATGACGACCTCCCGGGCCCTGTCTCCGTGACGCAGCGTCAGGGTGTCCCCCAGCGAGAGGTCGTTTCGGCCCGCCAGAAGGCTCCCCACCATCACGAAGCCGTCGTCCTCCTCACCGAGCCATTCTCCCTTCAGATCGATCTGCCACCAGTTTCTCAGGGGACGCAGCCCCGTATCCAGCGTCTCGCCCGTAGGAAGGCCGGCGTGTTTCTGGACCCAGCTTCCGACGAGCGGGACCTCCGCCCCCTCCGGGCCAACCCCGTCCACGCGCACGCTCCCCTCCAGGAAGGGGGCGAAGTCGACGATATTGAAGCCCCAGAAGATCGTCTTGACCTTCAGCACGTCCTCCTCGCGGAGGAACTTATCGGTGACACCCGCGCCCTCGCTGAGCCCGTAGAGGTCATTCATGAGGGCGGCCTCCTTGTGGCGCACGACGATGTTGGCGCCGTACACCTTGAGCTCGCGGTTGACCTTGTCCCCTATACCCAGCATGACGTTCATCATGGCCGTGGACAGGGAGACGCCCAGGGTGACGGTAAAGGCGATCATCAGCATCTTGCTCTTCTGGCGGACGATCGTCCGCCGTATCATTCTCCAGAACACGGGAGCCTCCTACTTCCTCTACTTGAAGCGTTTTTCATGGCGCTCCAGTTCCTTGACGTCGATATAAAGCTTCGAGTCCCTGACCTCGTAGGGAAAGGGGATGGGATTGCAGCCCCCCCGGAACCCGATGGTGTTCTTGTTCATGACGACGTCGCAGCGGCGGCAGACAACATCCTCGTCCCCGCGCTCGTAGTACCCGGCGACGCCGCAGATCTCGCAGGCATCCAGCCCTACCCCATAGGCGTTTCCAGCAGGCTTCTTGACGACGAGGAACCTCACGTTGTACCCGCCCGGGGTGTCGTAGGCGAACTTGTGAAGGTGACCGTCGGAGACCTTGTCCAGCGCAATGGAGATGATCCCTCCGTCGAGGTCGTAGGACTCGGGCTGGAGGTCCGCCGGCGGTTTGGTATCCAGATAGCTGAGGACCACCACTATAAAGACCGTAACGGCCGACCAGCAGAACAGGCCGGCGGACCAGCGGCGGCACCCGCGGAGCCGGGCCCTCTCCTTCCGCAGCAGGGCCTTGTTGCGAAACTCGCCCACGACCCTCCAGTGCGTGGCGAAAACGCAAATCAACATCAAAAGAGCCAGGGCGAGCTGGGTGAAGACGAAGATATTCTGGAACTGGTCCCCGAAGATCATGAGCTCGAATACGAAATCCGAGAGCCCGATCACCTTGAGGCGCTGGAGCGCCGCCACGGCCCGGACCCCGTACTCCAGGAAGAAGAGGAGGAGGGATCCGCTCAGGAACAGGACGGACGCACCGTCCCCAAGGGCCCGATGGACCTCGAACGCGCTGAGCGCGAGCATCAGGCATACCCCGATCCCGAGGGTGAATCCGATGCCCCTCAACAGCGCGCGCGTGCTGAGGCCGCTCTCACCGAAATAGACGAACTCCTGAGTGAATTGAAAGATCTGAGGCAGAAGATAGGTCAGGGAGAGAAACGTCAGGGCCGCCAAAACCGCCCTGTCGACCCAACGAGCGCCCCGCCGCCCCCGAAACAGGGTCCCGG
>CAJPSE010000085.1 GCA_905373185.1 uncultured Fretibacterium sp. | reverse complement strand
ACGGTGCGGGCCCCGAGGCCCAGGCCCAGCATGAGGATGGACATCAGGGCCAGGGCCGGGACGGCGCCGGCCTCGTAGCTCTTGACGATGCTCATCGTAACGTCCGGCTTCAGCGCCATGAGCTGTCCGTGTTCAACTTTCTCCCGCAAACTTCCGAAACTGTAAGGGAACCGGTTAAGAATGGGGTATACTGATGCGGGGACGCGAGGGAAACCTTTTTGGGGTTACCCCCGAAAGCGGTGTCCCAGTGCCCTAGAAAGTCCAGAAGTTAATCTTGTTATCTTAATTTTACTTATTATCTTATTTTAAAGGAGGAACCATCGTGAACGGCGATACCCGCAAAGCGTCGTTGGCACAGTGCCGACAGATGAAGGTCCTCCGCGTTATATGGGGGGGGGGGGTATACAGGACATAGATCCCGCGCACCACCAATCGAAAAATCAAGAAACTCAAAAAAAACGACAGGACTCTCCTTTAGTCCCGTCACGTTTGTCGAGACGTACACCCAGGGTCGGCGTTTCTACGTGGGCCTCCCCGGCCGCGGGCGACGCTGCCCTTCTTGCGCATCCCCTTTTTTACCCTCTGTTTTTCTGCCTTCCACTCTTCTATCCTCTCCCGTTTTTGAGGCGGGCCTGAGATGGCGAACCATATCCTGGAGACCAAATATTTCGGCGAAATTCCGTTTGCGGACGAGGACGTGCTGTCCTTTCCCCGTGGCATGCCCGCTTTCGAGGAGAGGCGGGACTGGATTCTGCTGGACGACGGAGAGAGCCCCATCCGATGGCTCCAGAGCATCGACGACGGGGGCCCGGCACTGCCGGTGACGGCCCCGGAGGCCCTGATGCCGGACTACAACGCGCGCATTCCAGAGGACGACCTGGAGCTGGTAGGAGCACCGGAGGCGTCGGACCTGGTGCTGCTGACCGTGCTCTCCGTCCCCGAGGTGGAGCCGTGGAGGATGACGGCCGATCTGAGGGCCCCCATCCTCGTCAACATCAGGACCCGCCGCGCCGTCCAGGTCATCGCCCTGGACGAGGAATACTCCATCCGGCACCCGGCGCTTCCCGATGAGCTTCGGGAAGCGATGCGGCTCCGGCACGTGCGGAGGACGCGGGACGCCCGGGCGGACAGGCCGCGGGGTCGGGGCCAGGACGGAGAACACGGATGCTGATCCTCGGCCGGCGGCCCAACGAGTCCATCCAGATAGGGACGGACATCGAGATCACGATCATCGACCTCCAGGCCGGGATGGTGCGTCTGGGCATCGAGGCGCCCAGGAACACCCGGATCTGGCGCAAGGAGGTGTGGGACGGCGTGGTGAACGCAAACCGCACGGCTGCCCGCGCCGCGCGCCTCTTCGCGGAGGGGACGCTGGAGATGCCGCACCTGCCGGTCTCCGTCTTCTCCGGGCTCTCCCGGCTTCGCGCGGTGCGTCTGCCCGCGCGGGGCCGAAAACGCAAAAGTCAAGAAAAAATTTAAGGAAAGGAGGGATGCGAGGGGAGTATTTTTTCTTCCCCCGGCCAAGGGGGATCGGTTTCACGCGCTCGTCACGAGAAGGGACTAGGATGGTTGAAACACCGCAGAAAATATGTCGGGACAGGATGACCCGCAATCAGGAGGTTAAGATATTATGAGGATTTACCACAACATACCGGCGCTCTACGCTTACAATTCGCTGAACGCGACCAACAGCGCGCTCCAGAAGTCCATCCGGACGCTCTCCACGGGGCTGAGGATCAACAGCGCGGCGGACGACGCGGCGGGCCTGGCCATCAGCGAGAAGATGCGCTCGCAGATCAACGGCCTGAACATGGCGGTGCGCAACGCGCAGGACGGCATCTCGATGCTGCAGACTGCGGAGGGCGCGCTGTCCGAGGTGCACAGCATCCTCCAGAGGATGCGGGAGCTGTCGGTACAGGCGGCGAACGACACGCTGACGCAGCAGGACCGTCAGTACATCCAGCTGGAGATAGACCAGCTGAAGAGCGAGATAGACCGGACCTCGACGGCGACGCAGTTTAACAAGAAGCGCCTGCTGGACGGGAGCTCTGCGGGCCTGTGGTCGTCGAACGACCTGGCGACGAAGGCGTATATCCGCGGCTCCCTGCGCCAGATCGACCGGTTCGGCCAGAAGGCGGCGTTCGAGGGGAACTACAAGATCCAGATCAACGCGAAACCCGGCCAGGCCGAGGCGATGAAGACGGACGTCTTCACGATCAAGCACAAGAACGTGGTGATGGGCGCCAGCCTGAACGACCAGGCGGGCGTGTCCGGTCTGCGTGTGGACAACCTCCCGGCGGGGACGTACACGGTGAAGACGCTCAATCCGAAGGCGCACACGCTGACGGGGGCGAACGCGCCTGTTTTTACATACCCCGGAAACAAGGCGATGCTGTTTGAACTCACCAAAAATGACGGGACAAAAGAACAGGCAACGATCTCCCTGACGACGAATGCGGGTGACGTGGACGGGATCGTGGCCGCGATCAACGCCGATCTGACAGCTCAGGGGATCACAGCTGGGGAGGCCAAGGCCGAAAAGGTCGACGGGAACGTACAGCTCACCTCGAGCGAGGGCAAGATCTCCATCAAGGCGCTTCCCGGATCTGTGCATCCGCACGACGACGTGGACTACATCATGGGGGCAGGGTCCCCGAAGGAGTCTACGACGGAGCTGATCGGCGCTCTTGACATCGGGAACTCCTGGGCTTGGGGTGCAGGAAACACTAAAACCATGACCGTCCAGTTGGCTGCCGGAACGGCTCAGAACATCACGATCAATGGACGGGATTCGGGGACGATCGACGACCTGGCCGCTGCGCTGAACGCGGCCTTTGCGGCAAACGGAACGCTCAACGGCCATATTACGGCGTCCGCGGCCGGAGGGAAACTCCGCTTGGTCGCGACCGACGGTCAGAAGATTACCCTGGGCGGCGCCGACGTCGCGGCCTTCGTGGGAGGGACCACGACCTCGACGACGGTCCTGAAGGGCGTGACCCCGCCGACGCAGTTCGACTTCCGTGCCCCCGGCGGGCTGGGCAGCGACGCGGGACACCACCTGACCATGACGGTGACCCCCGATGGCGGTGCGACCACGACGGTCACCCTGAAGACCAAAATCATGAATATTGGCGAATTGGTGACGGAGCTCAACGCCCAGCTGGCGGGGACGGGCGTGACGGCTGAGGCAGACGGCGACAAAGTGAAGCTCCTCAGCGACAAAAAGATAACTTTGGGTGGAACGGACCTCAACACCATCATGGGGGCCGGGGCCCCGACGACCTCGACAGAGACGCCTCCAGAATCGGAGGCCCGGCTTACGGGCAAGTACGGGTTTGCCGAGGGAATGGACCTGGCGGCGCTGCTGGGTACAAGCGTCAAGGATGCCCTGCTTAAGAACAACGCCAGCATCTTGTTCGAGGTGACAGCGGTCAACAAGGACTCCAAGAGCGTGACGCTGAAGGCGACGGCCAACGTCCTGAAGCCGGACGGCACCGTGGACAACAAGGTGAACGACAACATCGTCCTGACCGAGGGGGACTTCTACGACCTCAGCGAGATCCTGGGCCTGGGAACTGCCGGTACCGATCCGGCAAATGCGGACGGCGCGCTGGAGCTGCAGCTGAAGGCCGGGCAGACGGAAAAATTCTCCGTGGGGAACAAGTTCGTCTACAACGTCAACAAAAAGACCGGCACAACGCCTAATGACGTCACGGTGGGGATCTCGGGGACCCAGACAAAGACCTGGCCGTTCAAGTGGGGGGACAAAGTCACGGACGCGGACCTGAAGTTCGGCTTGGACGCGTCGAAGGTGAAGGAGAAGGAGCTGCACTTCCGGAGCTTCTACCTGAACGGCAAGAACGGCACGGTCTACGAGGGCGACATCGTCCTGAAGACCAACGCCACTCAGATGACGGCGGGCAAGACGCTGGCGACGTTCGAGGCGGCGTATGTCGGCCAGGTTGCCAAGAAGGACGTGCACCTGCGCGACCTGAACAAGTTCTGGGACAGTCAGGGGCGTTTCATGCTCACCGATCCGCAGACCATCAACATCGCGCAGGGCGACGGCAAGAACACCTCCATCACGCTCTACGCCACGGACACGCTCGCGGAGCTTCGGAGCAAGCTGAACGGGGCGATCGCGAACGGACTGGGCCAGGCACGCTTCGCGGTGAGCCACGCGAACAGCTTCGTCACCTTCGTCGAGGAGGGGACGAAGCAGGACTACGGCCTGGAGACGGTCCCGGGCACGTTCATCATCCGCTCCATGGTGGCGGGCGCGGCGGGCAGGCTGTCGTTCTCGGGCGACGAGGACCTGATCAAGGCGCTGTCGCTGAACGTGGTGCAGGAGGCGAAGGAGAACGCGTTCACGGCCTCCATCTACGACGCGCACAACGGGGCGACGGTGGTGAACAACGTGACGGTGTCGGGTAACCAGCTGATCGGGGTGCTCCACTCGAACGTGGACGTGGAGTTCGACCCGATGGCGAACATCAAGGTGGAGTGGAACGAGCACCTGAGGAACTTCGAGCTGAAGAAGATCGATACGCCCTACGAGACGATCCTGCACCTTGTGGACAACAGCACGGTGTTCCAGGTAGGGGCGAACGAGGGCGAGGATGTTGCGATAGACATCGGGAACATGTCTGCGGACGCCCTTGGGGTGACGCGGGTTATCGTGACGGACCGCACCTCCGCGGCGCGTGCCATCTCGATCCTTGACAACGCGATCGCGAAGGTCTCGACGCAGCGTGCGAAGATAGGGGCGTTCCAGAACTCCCTTGAGCACACGGTGACGAACCTGACGACGACGGGCACGAACCTGACGGCGGCGGAGAGCCGAATCCGCGACGCGGACATGAGCCAGGAGATGCTGAACTTCACGAAGCTCCAGATCCTGTCGCAGTCGGGCACGGCGATGCTGGCGCAGGCGAACCAGCTTCCGCAGACGGTGCTGAGCCTTATCCGAGGGTAAGCCTTACGGCAAAACGAAGCGAGACGGCGAGGGGGCCTTTGAGGCCCCTCGCTTTTTTCCGGAAGCGAGGGGGCGAGGTTTGAGGGCGCAGGGTTTCAGCGTTCAACACCGCCCCTTTTGCTATAATGACGTTACCATAATCCATAACGTTAAAACGTTCAATTCAAGAACGTTAAGACGTTCGTTAAGACGTTCAATGAAAACATAAAGGGGCGCGGGGGGGAGGGCGGCATGATGGACAGCGGAAACGGGCCTGTCCCTTTGGATCGGCTGAGCGATCGTTTCTTCAAGTACCTGTTTGCGAGGGAGGAGCACAAGGACCTCCTCATCGCTTTCCTTAATGAAGTCCTTATGGACCTCGACCCGGATGGGAACGCCAGACGGATTGAGGATGTGGTTTATGGTGACCGGGAAAGCTCGCCGCTGTACCGGGAGGTGAAGCTGCCGCGCTTCGATGTGGTCGCCAGGGCGGAGGATGGGCGCGTCTTTCACATCGAGGTCCAGGTCGCGAAGGACCCGTATTTTCTGGAGCGGAGCCTTTACTATGCCGCGATGACGTATTCCCTGCAGTTGAGAAAGGGCAAGGGCTACCATACCCTGAGCCCCGTTATCTTTGTGGGACTGTTGGATTTCGAGGTGTTCCCCTCTGCTGCAGGGGACGAAGACTATCACTCGCTCCACCGCATTTTGGATGTACGGGACCACCGTTGGGCGATGAGGGGGATGGAGTTCCACTTTCTGGAGCTTCCGAAGTTAAGACGGCGAAGTGCTGGTCCCAGGACGGGATTGGACAGGCTTTTGAGTTACTTGGGTGACGTTGGAGGTGAGCAGGCGATGCAGGAGCTGGCGCAGGTGGATTCCCGGGTCGAACGGATGATGCAGCTGGAGTCGCTTTTTACGAGGGACCCGGACCTTTTGAGGGACTATTTGAAGGATCTGCGGGACCGACTGGATTATGAGAACAGTTTCAAGTGGGCCCGAACCGATGGTTTGGAGCAGGGCCGTGCCGAGGGCGAGGCCAAAGGTCGTGCCGAGGGTGAGGCCAAAGGTCGTGCCGAGGGCGAGGCCAAAGGTCGTGCCGAGGGCGAGGCCAAAGGTCGTGCCGAGGGTCGTGCGGCAGGGATGGAGGAAACCGCTGCGGCGATGCTGAGGGAGAAGATCGACATTCTTTTGGTCTCCAAAGTGACGGGGCTTTCCCTGGATCGGCTGAAGGCTTTGCAGACTCAGGAGGACTCTTGATCGAGAACTGAGCGGGCCGGCTTTTTCTGCAAAGGAACCGCCGCTACTTCCCGTAGCGCGCCATCAGATACTCGTCGGCGTGGACGCCGTTCTTGACGGCGGCGTACCGCTTTGTCCCCTCGACGACGAACCCCAGGGACTCGTACAGGCGGACGGCCCGCTCGTTGTCCGTGAAGACCGAGAGCTCCACGCGCTTCAGCATCAGCCAGTTGTCCGCTATGTCCAGCAGGGACTCCATCAGCGCCCTGCCGATGCCCCGGCCCTGATGGTCGGCGTGAACCATGATGCCCACGCCTGCCGTGTGCCGCTGGCGCGCCATAAACGGGATGACGAGCCCCGCCATGCCGACGACGCGGCCGTCCACCTCGGCTACCATCAGGTGCTCCTTGGTGCTGCGGATGAACTCCTCCGTGTCCGAGACGCGCTCGCTGGGCAGCGCCAGGATGGTCTCCCGGACCCCCTCCATGACGCGCAGTGCGTGGACGTCCCGCGCGTCCTCGATCCGTGCCGGGCGAATCGTCCCCCCCCCGTTCCGCACGCTTTCGTCCGCCTTCGCCATCCGCGATCCCGTCCTTTCCCGGAATGGATTTGCGAAACATTATACCGCGCACGCGAAGCCCCTATCTTGTGGGGTCCAGCCCGCGCTCCAGCAGCCCCAGGACGATGTCCGCGCAGACGGCCATCAGGGCCGTGGGGAGCGCTCCGGCGACG
>CAJPSE010000084.1 GCA_905373185.1 uncultured Fretibacterium sp. | reverse complement strand
CAACGAGCAACGCGAGTTGAGTCGATCACTTAGTTTTTTCACCAGGTACGAGCCGTGTCGGTCGCTTACGTCGACACGCGGTACCGTTACCGCGTTGTCGACGTAAACAGAAGATCCACCTTGACTGCTTATAAGCGATTCGCAAGGCTCATCCTTCGCTGGATCTCTGCATATTGCCTACAAACGATTCGGAATTGGAATTACTTACGATTTCCCGGGACCGAAGGAATCCTCGACATCCTGCCGGACCCGGCCGAATACCGCCTCCAGGGCCTCCGTGTCCGTGAAGCCGTGCCCGCCCCGCTCGACGGGAATCAGGACCGCCCCCGTCTCCCTCCGTCCCTCGACGGGCCTCAGGATGGGGACCGTAGTCTCTCCATGCCCGATCACCTCGTCGTCCAGGCAA
The DNA here is from genome assembly GCA_905373185.1 of uncultured Fretibacterium sp. Lineage (GTDB taxonomy): Bacteria > Synergistota > Synergistia > Synergistales > Aminobacteriaceae > CAJPSE01. Next base: position 6,531 of record CAJPSE010000084.1, on the reverse strand, counting down.
TAGGCTGCCCATGTCCGCGGAAAACGGCCGTTCAGATAGCTCTCGGAGAAACAGCGGAGGAGGTCCCGCAGAAAGTCCGGAGCGGCCCCCGCCTCCCGGTTCAGCAGGATGAACGGGGCAAGGGCGGGATTGATCAGGAGACACATGGCGTCCGTCCTCTGACGGCAGAGGTGCCAGGCGTAAAAGCCACCTAGGCTGTTCCCAACGAACAGATGGGGACGGCCCGGCCTCCCGTTCTCCTCCGGCAGAAGCTCCCGAAGCCGCGCCAGGTCGGAGGCGACGCTCACGTTGCTCAGCTGTGGGCCCCGGATGTCCTCGTACAGGCCTCCGAACACCCTGACGACCCGGTCGAACTTGTCCCCCGGAGAACCCTGATAACCATGAATGTAGAGAAGCATTGTCGGCCTCCTTATGACATCCTGACGCCCTGAATGTGACATCTATTATCGGGCATGTAGGGGCGGGCGTCTCCCCCGCGTGCGGAAAGAATTTTTCCGCTCAGTCCCTCCCGACGGGACTCCGCGGGTCACACGCCCCCGTCTCCGTCCCCGTTCGTACTCTTCAAACTCAGGAGGTACGCCTTCACGGCGTTCTTCGCCACGGGATGACGGGCCACGATGGCCTCGACGGCGGAGCGCACCGTGGCCCCCTCGGCGTGCAGCACGTCCGCCTCGGCCTTCCAGGCATTTTTGTCCCCGTCCTCGCCCCCCGGGACATGCCCCTCTACGACCAGGACCATCTCCCCCTTGAGCCCCTGCTCGAGCCGGGAGAGCAGGCCCGAGAGGGGGGCCCGAATCGACTCCTGATAGACCTTGCTGATCTCCCGGACGAGGGCGGCCCTGCGGTCGCCCCAGACCTCCGCCATCTCCGCGATCTGACGCACCGCCTTGTGCGGGGATATGTAGAAACAGAGCGTCCAGGGGACGCCGCGCAGGGATTGAAAGAGCTCCCCTCGGGCGCCCGGCTTCTCCGGGGGGAACCCGAGGAAAAGGAAGGGGTGCGGCGTCAGCCCCGAGAGCAGCAGGGCCGGCAGCAGGGCCGAGGGGCCGGGCAGGACGTCCGCCTCGAGCCCCTCGTCGAGCGCGGAGCGCAGCAGAATCCACCCGGGATCGGAGACCCCCGGGGTCCCGGCATCGCTGACGACCGCCACGCTCTTGCCCGCCCGCAGGGCCCCCATCAGGCGCGGCAGGCACTCCTTCTCGTTGTGAAGGTGAAAGGGGACGAGCGGCGCCGCGATGTGATAGCGCCGCAGCAGTACGGACGAGGTGCGGGTGTCCTCGCAGGCGATGAGGTCGGCGTTCCGCAGGACCCGGAGCGCGCGCAGGGTGATGTCCTCCAAATTGCCTATTGGGGTCGGGACGAGCGTCAACGGCATGCAATACCCCCTTGAAGACTAATTCCAAATCGTTTGTAGACTATAGACAGAAAGCCAAGCGTGCAAAGGAAGCGCTGATTTAATCAGCGCTTCCTTTGATAAAGGGGGTGAAGGGTTTGCTCGTTTTCCTATCAAGTTTGTCAAGTCTATAGTACGGCGTGCACCTAGTGTGGTGTCACTTTCGTCCTGTGATATGACACACTACATCGACAAGAAAAAAGGGATGACCTTAGTCGCCCCTTAACGCCTTGGAAACACCGAAGATAAGACCTTTTTCTCTGCAAGGAATAAGCACCTTAGGCGCTCTTTTTCTGATGGTGCGGAGGGGGAGAATCGAACTCCCACAGCTTTACAGCCACAAGATCCTTAGTCTTGCGCGTCTACCAATTCCGCCACCCCCGCAAAACAGAAAACATTATACCGTCTATTGCGGGAACGTCAAGGGGAAGGGCAAAAAAATCGGCTTATGGACTACGGTTTAGATTTATCCCCGCACCACGGACTCGTCCGCCATGAAAAGGTTCCAACGGCCACTTTACGCTGACGGGACCGAATAGCATAATAACGGGCAGGGACTCTCCCGCTCAGCCTGTGACAAGAGGAGTATGAAATGAACCAGCCGGACTACTATCAAATTCTGAGCGTCCCGATAGGGGCAACAAACGCGGAGATCGAGGACGCCTACCGAAGAATGTCCAGCCTTTTCGGGCCCGAGGTGAACCCGGAACCCTTCGCCGCCAGGATCTACGCTGCCGCGACGGAGGCCTACGAAGTTCTGAGCGATCCGGTGCGCAAAAGTGCGTACGATCGAGCTCGACAGCCTCTCCAAGAGAATACGGACGAGGAGGACGACGGCTCTTTCGGAGACGAATGGGATCGGGATGACGCCGCCTATACGGAAGCCGAGTTCTCGGACGGGGGCGGAGAACAAACATCCCGTGCCAACGCCTGGCGGTGCTCCTCCGAAACGGATTGGGAGGACGTGGAGTATTCGGACATCCCAGAGCCGCCCCACAGGAAGAAAAACCTACCAAATTCGCCCCATCACTACGTCGTCGAGAGGCCCGTCGGGGGAGAATGGATGGAACGGGAGGAAGCTGCGACAAGATCCCGATCCTATTTTTCCCATTGGAGGTTCTGGGCGGCCCTTTCCGCGTGCATGTTCATGGGGTACCTGATATCGAGAACGGTCGCATGGGGGCTGGACGCCGCCAAAAAGGACAGCCTGCTCAACCTGACGACGCTTTTTTTCTGCCTCGCCTGGATCGGTTTTCTGACCCTGCGCCGAAAATGGTGGGACGTCCGCTTCCATTATCGCAACCCCCGTACCGGCAACGTGGAATCCTATTCGCCCGCCCTGCTCTTCAAGATAGTTTTTCCGGGCCTGTGTGCCGTCTACCTCGCGTCGACCCGTTTCATCACCGTCTCCCTTGGCCACGGCGGAGAGGGCACGATTCTGTTTTACCCGGCCTTCGCCGTGGCCTTCGGCTTCAGCTTTCATTGGGCCACCACCTTTGCGGAGAGGCCGTAAAAGCCTCTCCCGTACCTTTTTGATTTCAATCCATGAAAAAATCGGGCCCCCGGCTGTATGCCAGGGGCCCGATCCTTCATACCGTTCCGAGAAAGGCGTCCATCCCTTATTTCACGATGGCTTTACCCGCCTCGTAGGCCTTCAGGTTCATGGGCAGGAACTGCGGCTTCTTCGTACCCAGCTTCTCCTTGATCATCTCGATGCACATCGAGTCGCTCACCATATCGGTAGCCGCGACGAGGGTCCCCAGCATCACGATGTTGGCCACCTTGTCGCTGCCGGTCTCGCTGGCAATCTTATTGGCTGGAACAGCGATGGTGCGGATGTCGCTGCGGACGTTCTCCCCCTCCAGATTGACCAGGTCGCTGTTGTAGATCAGGACCCCGCCCTTCTTGACGTCGTTCTTGAACTTGGTCAGGGACGGCTGGGTCATCACTACCACGGCATCCGCATCGGAGACGACCGGGGACCCCACCTTCTCGTCGGAGATGACGACACTGCAGTTGGCCGTGCCGCCCCTCATCTCGGGCCCATAGGAGGGCAGCCAGGAGACGTTGCGTCCCTCCGCGTTGCCCGTGTAGGCGATCAGCTGGCCCAGCACCATCAATCCCTGTCCGCCGAAACCCGCCGCAACCAGCGTACGCTCGAACTTCTTTCCTCCGTTGTCCGCCATATCCTCGCCCTCCTCACTCGAAATCCTTCTTGACGCCCAGAGGGTAGTAGGGAATCATGTTCTCATCCACCCACTTCAGGGCGTCCACAGGACGCATGCCCCAGTTGGTCGGGCAGGTGGAGAGCACCTCGACGAAGGAGAACCCCTTCTTGTCCACCTGGTTCTTGAAGGCCTTCTTGATCGCGGCCTTGGCCTGCATGATGTACTTGGGCTGGGAGAGCGCCACGCGCTCGATGTAGGCCGGACCGGCCAGGGTGGCCAGCATCTCGCTCACCCGGATGGGGTACCCGCTCACCTTGGCGTCGCGCCCCCCGATGCAGGTGGTCGCCCTCTGACCCAGGAGCGTCGTGGGCGCCATCTGGCCGCCGGTCATACCGTAGATGGCGTTGTTGATGAAGATAATCGTCAGGGGCCAGGCCCGGTTGACCGCGTGGACGACCTCCCCCATCCCGATCGAGGCCAGGTCGCCGTCGCCCTGATAGGAAAAGACGATCTTATCGGGCCTGACGGCCTTGATCCCGTAGGCAAGGACAGGAGCGCGGCCGTGGGCGGCCTCGATGAAGTCCACGTCGATATACTGGTGCATGACGACGGCACAGCCCACCGGGGCGATGCCGATAGTATCATCCTGGATCCCCAGCTCGTCTATGGCCTCGCAGACCAGGCGGTGGGCCACGCCGTGCATACAACCCGGGCAGTAGTGCGTGTGCACGTCCCTTTGCCAGGTCTTCGTCATCTCAAAAACTTTCGTCTCGCTCATCTTCTCGCCCCCTCCTTCTACTTCTTCCCGAGCAGTTCCCTGCACTTGTCCTCGATCTCGTGCACGGACGGCGTGAAGCCGCCCCACCGGCCGTAGGTCTCCACAGGCAGGCGGCACTCGGTCGAGATCTTGACGTCGTCGAGCATCTGATACTCCGAGCTCATCTCCACGTCCAGCAGCAGCTTGACCGAGGCGGGCAGATCCCTGAATCCCTTCACCGGATAGGGCCACAGGGTGATGGGCCGGATCAGCCCCACCTTGAGCCCGTCATTCCTCAGGCGGTCTATGGCCGTCCGGGCCATGCGGCTCGTCGTTCCATAGGCGGCGATCACCAGCTCCGCGTCCTCCACCAGGTAGCGCTCGACCCGCTGCTCGTTCTCGCGGATCTTCAGGTACTTCTGCTGAAGGTGCGTCACCTGGATCTCCAGGTCCTCGGGCTTCAGCTTGAGGTTGTAGACGATCGTGCGCTCACCGCCGCGCTCCTTGCGCCAGCCGAGGGCCCAGTCCGCGTTGGTCTTGGGGTCCTCGATCGTGCGCGTCTTGATCTCAACGGCCTCCATCATCTGCCCCATGAAGCCGTCAGCCAGCACCATCACCGGCGTTCGGTACTTCTGGGAGAGGTCGAACCCGTCCTGGATCAGGTCCACGGCCTCCTGAAGATTGTCGGGGGCCAGCACGATCATACGGTAGTCCCCGTGTCCCGCGTTCCGCGTTGCCTGGAAATAGTCGCCCTGAGCGGGCAGAATCCCACCCAGTCCGGGGCCGGCCCGCATCACGTTGACGATGACACAGGGCAGCTCGCCCATCGCGATGTAGGACATCCCCTCCGCCATCAGGGAGATACCGGGGCTCGACGACGTGGTCATCGCGCGGTACCCCGTGGCCGCCCCGCCCATCAAAGCGTTGATGGACGCGACCTCACTCTCGCACTGAAGGAACACGCCCCCGACCTGCGGAAGGCGCGACGACATATACTCGGGAATCTCGTTCTGCGGCGTGATCGGATATCCATAGAAATACCGACAACCCGCCTGAATGGCGGCCTCCGCAATAGCCTCCGTCCCCTTCATCAAAACCTTCGCCATTTTCGTCCCCCCTCGAGCTCACTCGTCGGTACGATAGACCGTCAGGACCACGTCCGGACAGACTCGGGCGCACAGCGCACAGGCGATGCATCCCTCCTGAGACTGCTCCACCGGGCGGTACCCCTTGGGGTTGATCCTGTCGGAAATACTCAGGACCTTCTTGGGGCAGACCGCCACACAAAGCCCGCAGCTCTTGCAGTAATCCTCCCGAACCTCCACTCGTCCCTTCGCCATGTTTCCACGTCTCCTCTCCTGTTCGCTGACGTTGAAATGCGAATCCTCACCAAAAACACCAAACCACGAAAAAACAACGCGCCTTGCTTTAAGCTCCTTTCCTTTAAGCTAAGCTCCTTTTTCCCGCACCGGGGCCGACCACATGCTCTCGCCCTCCCACGGGCGCTGCATGTATCGGACCATCGGCCAGATTGGGACGGAATCCACTCCCAGCAGCCGTTCCACCTCGCCGCAGAGCTCCTCCAGAACCGTCGCGTAGAGCACGGGTAGATTCAGCCTCCGCCCCGCCTCCAGGACAACGCGGACGCCCTCTGCGACATCCTGGGCGGCCGTCGTCTCCATCAGATGACAGTTCGCGATCAAAGCCCCCACCTCGAGCCCGCAGAGCATCTCCATCTTGGCCCTCATCTTCGCGATGGCCTCCGGGCTGCCCGTCGTGGGCCGAAAGGCGTTGGCGACCAAAAGCAGCCTGTACCCCGCCGCCTCCAGGTCGGGCGCGAACTGCGTCAGGGCCCGGACCCCCACGGCGTCGCCGCCAATATCCAGGATCAACCGCGCGTTCTCGTCCACGATGGCCCGTGAGATGGCCGGGTTGACGATGGACATGTCTGACCACTTGGCCGCCTCCGGGGGAGTGAGCACGGTGAACCCCTCCCGCTCCAGCTGGTCCGCCACCTGACGAATGCAGAAATAGGGATTGATGATGTCCGCGTCGGCAATCGTGACGCGCTCCCCCCGCTCCTTGAGGCCCCGCGCCAGGTTCAGGACGAACTCCGTCTTCCCCGACCCCAGCGCCCCGGTGACGGCCACAACCCGGGGCCATTCGTAGAGCCCCGCCATCTCCGCGGGCGTCCGCCCTTCCGTCACAGCATA